>RKCM01000044.1 GCA_014858325.1 Oscillospiraceae bacterium
CGATCCGGGTCGCCATTTGCTGCTATAGCTCAGTTGGTAGAGCGCATCCTTGGTAAGGATGAGGTCTCCAGTTCGAATCTGGATAGCAGCTCCACAGCAAAACCACTTAAATCCGTTGAGATTTGAGTGGTTTTTTTGTTTTCATCTTGAAGCTGTGCCCCAAATGGTGTATTATATTTTAGTATCAGTAGTTAAAACTGGGCAGCTATGCCCTGACAGGGGGAAAGCCACCATGGCAGATAAAAACTTTTTGACCGACATCATTGACGCCGACCTTGCAGAAGGGGCCGTGAAGGAGATCCACACCCGCTTCCCGCCGGAGCCCAACGGCTATTTGCACATCGGCAGCGCCAAGGCCATCTACATCAACTGGTCCATCGCCAACCAGTACGGCGGCAAGTTCAACCTCCGTCTGGACGACACCAACCCCGCCCGCGAAGGCGAGGAGTATGTCAACAGCATCATCGAGGACCTGCACTGGCTGGGGGCCGACCCCAACGGCGGCGTCTTCTACGGCAGCGATTACTTCGACAAGTGCTACGAGTACGCCGAGAAGCTCATCCGGGAGGGCAAGGCCTACGTCGATGACCTGAGCCGCGACGAGATGCGGGAATACCGCGGCTCGGACGCCGGAAAGCCCAGCCGCCCCTCTCCGTGGCGGGACCGCAGCCCCGAGGAGAATCTGGACCTGTTCCGCCGGATGCGGGCCGGGGAGTTCCAGGAGGGCGAAAAGACCCTGCGCGCCAAGATCGACCTGGCCAGCCCCAACATGAACATGCGGGACCCGGCCATCTACCGCATCAAGTACGCCGAGCATCACCGTCAGGGCAGCAAGTGGTGCATCTACCCCATGTACGATTTTGCCCACCCCATCCAGGACGCCATCGAGGGCATTACCCACAGCATGTGCAGCCTGGAGTTTGAGAACCACCGCCCCCTGTACAACTGGGTCATCGAGAACATCTTCGGCACCGCCTTCCCCAAGCAGCGGGAGTTTGCCCGCCTGAACATGACCAACACCGTCATGAGCAAGCGCTACCTGCGGGAGCTGGTGGAGATGGGCATCGTGGACGGCTGGGACGATCCCCGGATGCCCACCCTCTGCGGCCTGCGCCGCCGGGGCTACACCCCCACTTCCATCTTTACCTTTGTGCGGGAGGCCGGTATCTCCAAGTCCGACAACCTCATCGATATGCGTCAGCTGGAGGCCTGCATCCGCAGTGAGCTGGACCTCACCGCCCAGCGCCGCATCGCCGTGCTGGACCCCGTGAAGCTCATCGTGGACAACTACCCCGCCGACAAGACCGAGTATTTCGATGTGGCCAACAACCCCAACCGGGAGGCCAATGATACCACCACCCGCAAGGTGGCGTTCAGCCGTGAGCTGTGGATCGAGAACGAGGACTTTGCGGAGGTGCCGCCTCCCAAGTTCAAGCGGCTGACCGTGGGCGGCGAGGTCCGCCTCATGGGCGCCTACATCGTCAAGTGCGAGAGCGTGGAGAAGAACCCCGACGGCAGCATTGCCGCCATCCACTGCACCGCCGACCTGGAGACCGGCAACGGCAACCCCGCCGACGGCCGGAAGGTCAAGGGCACCATCCACTGGGTCAGCGCCGCCCACGCCGTGGACGCTGAGGTGCGGCTGTACGAGAAACTGTTCACCGAGGCCAACATGAACGCCATCCCCGAGGGCAGCGATTACAAGGATTACCTCAACCCCGAGAGCGTTGTGGTGCGCAAGGGCTGCAAGCTGGAAGAAAGCCTGCGGGACGCAAAGCCCGGCGAAAAGTTCCAGTTTGTCCGCACCGGCTTCTTCACCCCGGACTCCAAGAACCCCGGCGTCTACAACCGGGTGGTCACCCTGCGTGACAGCTTCAAGCCCGGCAAGTAAGCCGCAGGCATAAATCTGGCCAAAGGAGCCCTTTTGAGACGATGAAAAACCATACGACCCGGAATGTGATTTTCATGCTGATCCTGGACGTGGTCCTCGGCATCGTGCTGTCGCTGTACATCGCCAGCACAGGTACGGTCCCGGCAGCGGACAGCGCTGCGGTGGCTGCCGCTGCCTCGGGTGCGAGCTCTGCGCAGGCTGCACAGGAATAACGCTTTGAGAACTGCTGCACGGCCAGACTGTGCGGCAGTTTTTTGTTGGAGACGATCATGATCTTAGATATTTTACCCCTCTCCGCGGCGGCGGCCCGCTTGGTGCGGGTGTACGGCAACGACCCCTGCGCCGTGCTGCCGGAGGCGCTGCCGGGCCCCCAGGGGGAGCAGTGGGCCCTCACCGAGCTGGGAGATTACTGCTTTTCCGAGAAGCCCCGGAGGCTGCCTGCGGCCGCCGAGACCTGCCGCTATGCGCTGGCCGAGGACGGCAGCGCAAGGCTGCTGCGGGCCTTTGGGCAGGACGTGAGCGGCGGCGCAAAACGCCGCTACGACCTCGATTTTGGGGACGCTGCCGACGCTGCCCCGGAGGAGCTGCACCCGCTGTGCGGGAACTTCCTGGAAGAACTGACCCTGCCGGAGAGCCTGCGGGTGATCGGCAGCTGTGCCTTTTACAACTGCCGCCGCCTGCGCCGCCTTTGTGCCGGGGCAGGGGAGCTGACGGTGGGCAGCGATGTGTTTCTGAACTGCTTTGCGCTGGAAACGCTGGTGATGCAGGCGGCCCCCGAGCAGCCCACCGGGCTGTTTGCGCTGGTGGGCAGCATCACCGAGGCGGTGCGGGCGCTGTTCTGGCCCAAAGGCGAAACGGCCCCCCGGGCAGGGTTCTGGTACCCGGCCTACTGGGAGGACATCGAGGAGACCCCGGCCCACATCCTGCTCCACACCTTCTCTGGCCAGGGCTACCACTACCGCCAGTGCTTTTTGGAGAACCGTCTGCTCCCGGCGGAGTACGACGCCATCTTCCCCGAGGGCCACGATGCCGACGATGCAGCCGTAATGGCCATGCTCTGCTTTGAGCGGCTGCGCTGGCCCTGGAGCCTGAGCGAGAACGCCGCCGGGCACTACCGGGCGTTTCTGGCCGCCAACACGGGCCGGGTGCTGGCCCGGCTGCTGAAGGCGCAGGACACGGAGGGCATCCGGGCCCTGCTGGCGCTGGACGTGCTGGACAAAGAAGCCTTTGCGGCCGGTGCGGAGCTGGCGGCCAAGGCCGACAACGCCGCCGCTGCCGCTCTGCTGGCCGATGCGGAACACAAGAAGTATGCGGCGGTGCCGAACAAAAAGAGGTACGATCTTGATTTCTGAAAAAGAAAAATTTTTCGACCCCCGGAAGCCCTTTCAGTCGAAGCGGCCGGAGACCCATGAAGAATGGCAGGCCCGGATGGGGGGCGAGGTGCTGGCTGTGGTAAAAAGCGGGCTGTACCTCGATTTCCGCTTTCTGGATCAGGCCCTCTCGGCGCTGGCCCCCACCCCCGATGAGCGGTGCGGCGTGCTGGCAACGGATGGGCAGATCCTGTGCTACCAGCCCACGGCCCTGCTGCGGCTGTACAAAGAAAACCCGAAATATTTGAACCGCCTGTACCTGCACACGGTGTTCCACTGTGTGTTCCGCCACCTGTGGATGAAAGGGCGGCGGGATAAACGATTGTGGAGCCTGGCCTGCGACATCGCGGTGGAAAGCGTCCTCGACAGCCTGGGCAAAAAGAGCGTCCGGCGGCCCCTGAGCTACATCCGTCAGCACGCCTATGAGGAAATCAAAGCACAGCAGAAGGTGGTGGCTGCGGCCCCCACCTACCGCTGGCTGGTTGGGCTGACGCCCGGCGTGCTGCGCCAGCTGGAGCGGGAGTTTACCACCGACGACCACCGCCTGTGGCCCAAGGACGCCCCGGAGCAGCCCCGGCAGATGCCCACCCCTCTGCCCCAGAAGACCTGGCAGAAGATCGGGGAGCGGATGCAGACCGAGCTGGACCTGCGGGATAAGGAAGCGGGCGAGGGGGCCGACGCGCTGAAGGAACAGGTGAAAGCCGCCAACCGCAGCCGCCGCAGCTACGGCGACTTTTTGCGGCGGTTCTGCATCACCCGGGAGGAAGTGCATCTGGACCCGGACGAGTTTGATCTGAACTTCTACACCTACGGCCTTGCGGTGTACGGCAACCTGCCCCTCATCGAGCCGCTGGAAACGCGGGAGAGCAAGAAGATCGAAGAGCTGGCCCTCGTCATCGACACCAGCTACTCCACCTCCGGCGAGCTGGTGCGGGCGTTTCTGGCCGAGACCTACACCCTGCTGAAGGGCCGGGAGAACTTCTTCCACCGCATGAACCTCCATCTCATCCAAGCGGACAACAGCGTCCAGCAGGACCTCTGCATCCGCAATGAGGAAGAGCTCATCCACGCCATGAACCACTTCCAGCTGCGGGGCGGCGGCGGCACGGATTTCCGGCCTGCCTTTGCTTATGTGGACCGGCTCTGTGCCGAAAAGCAGTTTTCCAACCTCCGGGGGCTGCTCTACTTTACCGATGGCATGGGCACCTACCCGGCCCGCCGCCCGGGGTATGAGACGGCTTTCCTGTTTTTGGGCGACCGCTTCGACGACGCCAACGTCCCCCCCTGGGCCATGAAGGTGGTGCTGGACGAAGAAGAATTTACGGGGCAGAGCGCCCGCCCGGCCTCGGCGCTGGCCGAAGCGATGGGGGAGGAAGAGGACCTCTACCGCGATTTGAACAATTCCTGAGGAGTTTGCTATGAACATCAAACGAGCCAAAGAAGAGATCGAGCATACCGTCAAAGCCTATCTGGCCAAGGATGCCCTGGGGGAATACGCCATCCCAGCCATCCGCCAGCGGCCCATTCTGCTGATGGGCCCTCCGGGCATTGGCAAGACCCAGGTGATGGAGCAGGTGGCCCGGGAGTGCGGGGTGGCGCTGGTGGCCTACACCATCACCCACCACACCCGCCAGAGCGCCGTGGGCCTGCCCTTTATCCGGCAGCGCCACTACGGCGGCAGAGACGTGTCCGTGACGGAATACACCATGAGCGAGATCATTGCCAGCGTCTACGCCAAAATGGAGGCCACGGGCCTTGCGGAGGGCATCCTCTTCATCGACGAGATCAACTGCGTCTCCGAGACGCTGGCCCCCACCATGCTGCAGTTTTTGCAGTGCAAGACCTTCGGCAACCAGGCGGTGCCCAAGGGCTGGGTCATCGTGGCCGCCGGCAACCCGCCGGAGTACAACAAGTCCGTCCGGGATTTTGATATCGTCACGCTGGACCGCGTCCGCCGCATGGACATCGAGCCGGATCTTTCGGTGTGGAAGGATTACGCCCGGGGCGCTCACATCCACAGCGCCATCCTGAGCTATCTGGAGCTGCACCCCCAGAACTTCTACCAGATCAACGCCGACGTGGATGGCACCCAGTTCGTCACCGCCCGCGGATGGGAGGACCTGTCGAATCTTCTGGATACCTATGAGACGCTGGGCCTGAAGGCCGACGAAGACCTCATCCGGGAATACATCCAGCACCAGAAGATCGCGGAGGACTTTTCCGCCTACCTGGACCTGTATTACAAATACCGCGATGACTACGGCGTAGAAGAAATTCTGGCCGGGCAGGTCAAGCCCGCCGTCTATGCCCGGCTGCTGAATGCGCCCTTTGATGAGCGGCTCAGCCTTGTCAGCCTGATTCTGGCGGGCCTCAACACCCGGTTTGCGGCTTCCCGCCGGAAGGATGCGGTGGCCGATGGCTGCTATGCTTTCCTGCGGGAGGTAAAGAAGGCCTTTGCGGACCTGCCTGCTGACCTGCCCGACGGCCCGGCGGCGCTGTTTGCCCAGATGGCGGCGGACTATGACGCCGAGACTCAGAAGAAGCGGGAGGCGGGCCTTTTGAGCCGCGACGGGCAGAACGTCCGGCTGGAAACCTTTGCCGTGCTGCGGGGCTGGGAGGCCGCGCTGCGCCGGGCAGGCGCGCAGAGCGCAGACGAGGCCTTTGGCCTGCTGCGGGCTCAGTTCCAGACGCTGGCCGACGACCGTGAAGCGGCCCAGAACACCGCCTCCGCCGCGCTGGAAGCGGCCTTCGATTTCATGGAGCAGGCCTTTGCGGAGAGTCAGGAGATGGTGGTCTTCGTCACCGAGCTGACGCTCTCGCCCGCCGCCCACGCCTTTATCACCGAGAACGGCTGCGAGCGGTATTTCCAGTACAACAAGGACCTTCTGCTGGACCACCGCAAGGCGGCGCTGCAGCAGGAGCTGGCCGCCGAGGAAAAGCGGCATGGGGGCATCTGAGCACCCGCGGAGAATCAGAACTCCCGAGGATAAAACAAGAGCAGGCGCTGTGCGGCAAAACACAGCGCCTGCTTTTTGATACGCGAAAAATGCAAAAGAAAAGCGTCCCGGAACTTTCCGAGACGCTTGGTGGTTGCGGGGGCCGGATTTGAACCAACGACCTTCGGGTTATGAGCCCGACGAGCTACCAGACTGCTCCACCCCGCGATATTTACTTGTCTGCGTCAGCCTCTCGCTGACTGCTCAAGTATAATACCACAATGGGGGGTGGATGTCAAGTGCTTTTTGAGAAAAATCCGACTTTTCTTTGCGCGGGGCAACGGCAGAGCTTACTGACCGCTCTGCTTGCGCTTTTTGCGGGGATGGCGGACCCGGTAGAAGACCACGCCGCCGATGGCGCCGACGACGATGGCGGGCCAGCAGCCCACAATGATGACGGCGAGGTCCTGCACGCCGCTGGTGAAGTTGGCCCAGCCGTCCAGCAAAGCGTTCTGCAGGCGGGAGGCAAAGCTCTCGTCCACGGGGGTATAGGTCTGCACCTCGTCCAGCGAGATGTAGACGGTGCAGCACTCCACCTGATCGCTGTACCAGTCCAGCTGGCTCTGGTAGCTTTCCAGCTGGTACTGCACATCGCTGAGGGAGGACTCGATCTCCAGTAAGTCGGAGAGGCTGTCGGCAGAAGCCTGCAGCTCCTGCAGGCGGGTGCGCTGGGCCTTCAGGTTGGCAAGGCGGGCCTCAAGGTCCACATACTGGCTGGTGACGTCCTCGGCCTGCTCGCTGCGGTTCACAAGGTTGCCGGCCTGGGCGGCGGCGGCGAGGAAGCTGGCGTAGTGCTCCTGCGGGACGCGCAGCGTCAGCGAGAGGGAGCGGGAGGAGCCGGTGTAGGTGGACTCGTTGCTGGACTCCATGTAGCCGTCGGCGTCGGCAAGCGCCTCGTCCAGCGCGGCGCGGGCGGCGTCGTAGTCCTTGCTTTCCAACGTGAGGTTGGCGGTGTAGATGATCTTAGAGTTTTGGGCGCTTTGGGCGCTCTGGGCAGCGCTGTCCTCGGCACTGCGCTCCAGCTGGCCGCTGGTGAGGACGGCGGCGCTGCCGCTGTCGGCCGAGTTGGTGGAATCCAGCGCGTAGCTGGCTGCCTCCGGCGCACCGGCCATGGCATAGGAGACCGCACCGCTCCCGGAGCGGGACATCTCATTGCGGAGGGGGGCAGAGGACTTGGCTCCGCCTACCCCGATGGTGCCGAGGTGAAGCACAGTGGTGGCCCCCAGCGCCACGGCACAGAAGGCGGCGCAGGCGGCGAGGCCCTTCCACGCCCGGCGGCTGGGGAAGCGGATGGGGCTCTTTTTGGGTGCCGGGGCGGGCACCACGGCCTTGGGTGCTTCCGCTGGAGCGGCTTTGGGCGGCTCCGCCTCGCTCTGGGCCTTGGCCTGCAGGGCAAGGAGCTTCGCTTTCAGTTCATCGGAAGCGTGCACCTCGTCCACCTCCATCTTGTATTCATACCACCTCATCTTCGATCTCCTCCTTCAGCATCGTATGTAACTGGGCGCGGGCCCGGCGCAGCCAGCTCAGCACCGTGTTGGTGGGGGCCCCCAGCATCCGCCCGATCTCCGCCGCCGTGTAGCCCTCGTAATAATGGAGGTAGACGGCGTTGCGGAAATGCTCCGGCAGGGCGCGGACGGCGTCCAGCACGCTGCCGTCCTCAAACGAATCGGGGGCGGGCAGGTTCTCGTCCAGCTCGGTGTTTTTCTGGCAGGCGGCGCGGGTCAGGTCGTGGCAGCGGTTGATGGCCACCCGCAGCAGCCAGGCTTTGAGGTGCTCCTCACTCTCAAAGCGGCCCTTGTACTGCAGCAGCTTTTCAAACACATCCTGCACCACGTCCTCCGCATCGGCGGTGCAGCTGCAATTGTGCAGCGCGGCCCGGAATACCGTGTCGCTGTATCGCTGCACGGCCAGCGCAAAAACTTCTTCTTTGGATAGCTGTCCCATAATCACAAAACTCCTTTGATCCCCACCGCACGCGGGGGGCCGATGGAATGGTCGGCAGAACGGGGACATTCACCCTGTACACGGGTGAGCGGCCCGGATTATTGCAGGAATCACACAAAAAATCCCAGTGTGGGCTGGGGCGGGGCGGCCGCCATGCCGCCCTCTGCACCCAAAGTATAACATGAACGCGCCAAAAACAAAAGAGCTCTTTGGCCGAAACTCGGTCAAAGGGCTCTGGAAAATGCTGTGGGGCGCACTAGCGGCGGTAGACCCGCTGGAAGAGGGCCACCCGCTCGGAAAGATAGGTCTCCACCCGGGGGTGGTGCAGCCAGCGCTTGTTCTGCACCGTCTGGATGAGGTGCCGCCCAAACCCGGCCGGGTCAGCGTCCAGCCGCTCCACGTCTGCCAGCGTGAGGGTCAGGCTCAGCGCTGCCGGGGTGTCCGGCAAGGGCGGCAGCGGATCCTCCCACACAAAGGGCGGCAGCAGCTGCAACGCGCAAACGGTGCGGGTGCACTCCTCCGTCAGCAGCAGCGCAGCGGGCGCGCCGCCCGGGGCAACATGCAGCGAGGAATAGAGCAGCTGCAGCGGGGCCGGGGCCAGCAGACGGGTAAAGCCCGGCTGCTCCTGTGACGAGAGGGTCAAAAACTGTGCGGCCTCGTCCGGGTAGATGCGCCGGGGCGGGGCCTGAAAGCGGGCGTAAAGGCCCGGCAGCGCAAAGCGGCTGCTGTGGTCCAGCGCCTGCTGCAGCGCCAGATAAAACTCCGTCAGCGGGTGGGCCGCATCCGGCTGGGGCATCCCGAAATCGGGCCGGGAAACGTGTCCGCCGCCCATTATGCCTGGTAGCCCAGCGTGGCCGCCATGACGGCCTTGATGGTGTGCATCCGATTTTCGGCCTCGTCAAAGACGATGCTCTGGGGCCCCTCGAAGACCTCGTCCGTCACCTCCATGGCGTCGCGGCCAAAGCGCTCGCCCATCTCCCTGCCCACGGTGGTCTTGTGGTCGTGGTAGGCGGGCAGGCAGTGCATGAAGACGGCGTGGGGGCCTGCGAGGTCCATCAGGTTCTGGTTGATCTGGTAGGGGGCCAGGTCGGCGATGCGCTCGGCCCACACCTCCACGGGCTCGCCCATGGAGACCCACACATCGGTGTAGAGCACATCGGCCCCCTTGGCGGCCTTGGCGGGGTCTTCCTCAAAGGAGAGGGTGGCCCCGGTCTCGGCGGCGATGGCCCGGCACTGGGCCACGAGGGCCGGGTCCGGCTGGTACTTCTTGGGGGCGCAGGCGGTAAAGTGGAGGCCCATCTTGGCGCAGCCCACCATCAGGCTGTTGCCCATGTTGTAGCGGGCATCGCCGAAGTAGACGAAATGGATGCCCTTCAGCTTGCCGAAATGCTCCCGGATGGTGAGAAAGTCGGCCAAAATCTGCGTCGGGTGAAATTCGTTGGTCAGGCCGTTCCAGACCGGGACGCCTGCATAGTGGGCCAGATCTTCCACGATCTGCTGGCCGTAGCCCCGGTACTCGATGCCGTCGAACATCCGGCCCAGCACCCGGGCGGTGTCGGCGATGGACTCTTTTTTGCCGATCTGGCTGCCCGAGGGGTCCAGATAGGTGACCTCCATGCCCAGATCGTGGGCGGCCACCTCAAAGCTGCAGCGGGTGCGGGTGGAGGTTTTTTCAAAGATCAGGGCGATGTTCTTGCCCGCCAGCTGGTCATTGTGGCGGATGCCGGCCTTCTTTTTGGCCTTCAGGTCGGCGGCAAGGTCGAGAAGCTCTTCGATCTCGGCGGGGGTGTAGTCCAGAAGCTTCAAAAAGCTGCGATTGGTCAGGCTCATTGTATAATTCCCTCTCTATACGCAAAAATACGAATATTTATACTTTCGATAAGTCTATTATAATCCAAGAGCGCTTACAAATCAAGCTCGGCTTTGCGGCCGCTGGGCGTATAGGTCGTCAAACGGACGCCGGCTTTTTTGAACATGAACCGCGCCGCCACGCTGGAATCGGAGTCGTGGTACTTATCGCCGTAGTACACCACCTCCGCAATGCCGGACTGGATGATGGCCTTGGCGCACTCGTTGCAGGGGAAGAGGGTGACGTACACCCGGGCCCCCTTGAGGTTGTTGTGGGCGCTGTTGAGGATGGCGTTGAGCTCCGCATGGCAGACATACATATACTTGGTGTCCAGGGGGGCTCCCTCCCGGTCCCAGGGCATGGCGTCGTCGTCGCAGCCGATGGGCATCCCGTTGTAGCCCAGCGAGAGGATCTTATTCTCCGGGCTGACGATGCAGGCCCCCACCTGGCTGCTGGGGTCCTTGGAGCGCATGGCGGTGAGCAGGGCGATGCCCATAAAATATTCGTCCCAGTTGATGTAATCGGTGCGTTTCATGGATAAAAAGCCTCCTTTGGGAAAACAAGCCGCGCAGACTTGACAGAACGATAAAAATCAACTATACTACAACTGGAAAAGGCACTGCGACAAGCGGTCAGCCCTTTATGGTTTTAGTGATCTATTTGCATAGAAAACCGTCACCGGCCAGGGTGGCGGTTTTCGCTTTTCACTTTGATGGTAAACACAAGTCCGAAGACATGGAATGTCAAAGTAATCGGCATAGCTCTCACCCCCTTGTTCGGGAAGTGCGGGCCAACCGCCTGCCGTTATGTGCAGTGCCTTTTCATAGGGCAATCATATCATAATTCCCGACAGAATGCAACGGAAACCGAGCTCTCGCGCAGAGGGCCCGGTTTCTTTTTGCGCTGTGCCATTGCTTTTTGCGGATACCGGGCAAAATGCACAAAACGGGCCCGGGAAGTTTGGCGGAGAAAAGAAAAGATTTTTCGGACAATCCATTTGAAAATCTCTTGGAGTGTGGTATTATCTTTGTAAAATATGCCACAAAAGCGGAGAGAATGCTCCGAGCGGCAGAAAGAGGGAAAAACCGATATGAAATACGCAAGCAACAACATCCGCAATATCTTGATTGCTGGCCATGCCGGCAGCGGCAAAACGACGCTGACGGAGGCATTGGTCTATTTTTCGGGCGCAGCAGAGCGTATGGGCCGTGTCGAGGACGGCACCACGATTTCGGACTTTGACCCTGAGGAAGCAAAGCGGAAAGCCAGCCTGTCGGCGTCCGTCGTGCCCGTGGAGTACGACGGCATCAAGTACAACCTCATCGACGCGCCGGGCCTGTTCGATTTTGAGGCGGGCGAGTACGAGGGCATCCGGGCTGCCGAGAGCGTGCTGGTGTGCGTCTCCGGCCGCAGCGGCGTGACCGTGGGCGCAGAAAAAGCCTTCCAGCTGGCCCGCAAGAACAACAAGGCCACCATGGTCTTCGTCTCCAAGTGCGATCTGGAAAATGCCAACTACTTCAAGATTCTGGAAGACATGAAGATCCGCTTCGGCTCCACCGTCTGCCCCTGCGTGGTGCCTGCCAAACTGGATGACGGCACCCCCGTCTACATCAACCTGTTCAGCCAGAAAGCCTTCAAGTACGAGGGCGGCAAGCAGATCCAGGTGGACCTGCCCGATATCGGCCACCGCTTCCAGGGCCTCATCGAGGCCATGAGCGAGGCCATCGCCGAGACCGACGATGATCTGATGGAAAAGTTCTTCGGCGGCGAAGCGTTCACCACCGAGGAGATCGTGGAGGGAATGCGCAAGGGCGTCAAGAACGGCCTGATCACCCCCGTCTTCTGCGGCAGCGCCGTCAACCAGCAGGCACTGGATATGCTGCTGTTCAATATGCGCAAGCTGCTGCCCAGCCCCGCCCACGATGAGAGCATCTTGGCCGAGGACGCCGACGGCGAGCCGGTGGAGCTGCACTGCGATGAAAACGAGCCCACCGTGGCCTATGTCTTCAAGACCGTGGCCGACCCCTTTGTGGGCAAGCTGAGCTATCTGCGCGTCGTCAGCGGCAAGGTGACCGCAGGCGAGCCTTTAACGAATGCCCGCACCGGCGACGTGGAGAAGATCTCCAAGCCCCTGACCGTCATCGGCAAGAAGCAGGTGGATGCGGACGGCATCGGCGCAGGCGACATCGGCGCAGTGGCAAAGCTGGTCAGCGCAAAGACCGGCGATACCCTGTGCGACGCCGAGCGGGTGGTGAAGCTACCCGCACCCGTCTTCCCGCTGCCCAGCCTGTTCATGGCCGTCACCGTGGCCAAGAAGGGCGACGAGGGCAAGATCAGCAGCGCATTGGCCCGCCTGATGGAGGAAGACCCCACCCTCAGCTACATCAACAACGCCGAGACCCACCAGCAGATCATCGGCGGCCTGGGCGAGCAGCATCTGGACGTGGTGAAGGCCAAGCTGAAGAACAAGTTTGGCGTGGAGATCGGGCTGGAAGCCCCCCGCATCGCCTACCGGGAGTCCATCCGCAAGGCCTGCCAGAAGCAGGGCCGCCACAAGAAGCAGACCGGCGGCCACGGCCAGTTCGGCGACGTCATCATCAACTTCGAGCCCTGCGACAGCGAGCAGGTGGTCTTTGAGGAAAAGGTCTTCGGCGGCAGCGTCCCCAAGAACTTCTTCCCCGCCGTCGAGAAGGGCGTCCGCCTTGCCGCCGAAAAGGGCGTGCTGGCCGGGTACCCCGTAGTGGGCCTGAAAGCCACCCTGCTGGACGGCAGCTACCACCCCGTGGACAGCTCCGAAATGGCCTTCATCATGGCCGCCAAGCTTGCCTATAAGGCTGCCATGCCCGAGGCAGGCCCCGTCATTCTGGAGCCCATCCACACCCTGAAGGCCCACGTCCCCAACGAGAACACCGGCGACGTCATGGGCGATGTCACCAAGCGCCGGGGCCGCGTGCTGGGCATGGAGCCCGACGAGGACGGCCTGCAGACCATCATCGCCGAGGTGCCGCTGGCCGAGCTGACCAGCTTTACCACCTTCATCCGGCAGACCACCCAGGGCCGCGGCTGGTTCACCACCGAGTTCGCCCGCTATGAGACGCTGCCCGAGATGCTGGTGCCCGCTGTGGTGGAACAGGCCAAGAAGCTGGGCAACCTAGATGAGGGTGCCGACGACTGAACCTCTCAGTCTCGCATTCGCTCGCCCGCTCCCCGGATAGGGGAGCCAAGCCCGCCTTCCCGCGGGTGAGCCGTAGAGCAAAATAGACATTTTCCGGGGCCCTGCCGACAATTCCCTCTGTCGGCGGGGCTTTTTGCGTGCGGAAAATTCACAGAGATGTGATTGATTTGCGGGCCGCAATATGATAATATAAAAGCAGGAAAGGTGGTGGGGATGTGGCAGAACTGGAAAAACAGAAGGAGCTGGACTTTGAGCGAAAGCATCAGGAAGATCTGGAGCGTATCCGCAATTTTCGGCTCATGGATGATGATTTCATGAGCAAAGTCTTCGAGGACAAGGCCTGCGCGGAGTTTTTGCTGAAGATCATTCTGGAGCGTGACGACCTGACGGTGCAGGAAGTGCATGGTCAGCACGATTTGAAGAACCTGCAGGGCCGCTCGGTGCGGCTGGATATTCTTGCGGTGGACCGCGAGAACCGCACCTACAACGTGGAGGTCCAGCGCAGCGACCATGGGGCCGGGGCCAAGCGGGCACGGTATAACAGCAGCCTGCTGGACGCAAACCTCACGGAAAAAGGCGACAGGTACGATACGCTGAACGAGACGTATGTGATCTTCATCACCGAAAACGATGTATTGCAGGGCGGGCTGCCCATTTACCACATCAACCGCATGATTGAAGAGATTGCAAAGCCGTTTGGCGACGAGGCGCATATCATCTATGTGAATGCGCAGATCAAAGATGAGACCGCGCTGGGGAAGCTGATGCACGATTTTTCGTGTACAGACCCGAACCAGATGAATTATCCCGTTCTGGCACAGCGGGTGCGCTATTTCAAAGAGGATACGAAAGG
>RKCM01000165.1 GCA_014858325.1 Oscillospiraceae bacterium
GGAGCTGGAGCGGCAGGGCCTTGTCTGCATCATCGCCCCGGACAGCACCGAGGGAATGTCCACCCTGACCAAGAACCGCGCCGGCCTTGAAAAAATGTACGCCAAAGGCAAACAGGACGCCGAAGCGCTGGTGCGGTGGATGCAAAACACCAAACAAAATGAATCGGTGAGCGCCTAGAGATGAAACCCGTTCACTCCCCTTGACAATTTCTACCCAAAGCACTATAATAACCTCAACACAGACAAAGGAGCCTGGAGCGGTATCGCTCTGGGCTTTTTTGTATTTTGTTGTTCTGCTGCGGACAGATAGAGGAGGCCCGCAGCAGAGGATAGGAAACATCAGTCGGCCCGCCGCAGCGGAAACGTGTCCGCCGGGCAGGGCAAAAATGGAAAAGGGGCGTTTCAGAATGTACGATCGGAAATGTGATGTGGATATTCGCCTGCTGGGCTGCGCTTTGGTGCTGCTGGTAATGGCACTGCTCACCATCCATACCGGCCTTGCCAAAAAGGCTGTGGCCGCAGCGGCCGATCCCGCGCCTGCCGCCGTCGTCAGCACCCAGGACACCCGTCTGTCCGAGGATGCGGGCAGCGTTCGGTATACCCATCTGTAACACACAGCCGCATTCGATCCTGCGCATCAAGCAGCGCCCCGGGGCATGGGAAAGGCTCCGGGGCGCTGTTTTTGTTTACTTCTGCTTCAACTGGTTCAGATACCCATCCGCTTCAATGGCTTCCGGCGTAAAGCTGTTGTTCTCCCACCAGCTCACCAGCGCCGCCGCCATGGTCAGGCCGGTGCTCACCAGCTGTTCCAGCTGGGCGGATTCAATGGGCAGCACCGCGTGGCCGGTGGCGCTCAGCAGCTGGTTGGTCAGGGCCAGCGCCAGCGCGGCGGTGCGGGCCAGGGTGGACGCCGAGATCTTGTGGTTCTTTTTCTTCATAAGCATTCTCCTCTCTTCTCTAAGGTATGTGTCAGCCCGTCCAGCGGGCCTTCGTGGGGCGGACGTCAAGGTGCACCCAGCCGCGGGGGCGGCCTCTGCGGGGCGGATACCGCCCAATGCCGCCCCGCCCGGGCAGCAGCGTCTCCGCAAAGGCAGCGGCCTGTTCCACCGGGACGCCTTCGACCCGGATATCCGCCGCCCGCCCGTAGAGGTGCTGGCTGTGGGGCGAGGCTCCGGCGGTGCGGGCGTTGTGGGCGGCAGTGCGGAACCCGCTGGTGACGACCACGGGCCTGCCAAAGTGGAGCCGGAGCACTTCCAGCAGCGTCACCAGCTCGTCGTCGATAAAGATGGGGTCACTGCCATCGGCGCAGGCAAACTCCCGGGCCTTGAAATGGGCGCTCAGGGGCGTGTCTCCTTCCCGGCTGCGGGAGTAGACGTGCAGCAT
Source organism: Oscillospiraceae bacterium (assembly GCA_014858325.1). GTDB lineage: Bacteria > Bacillota > Clostridia > Oscillospirales > Ruminococcaceae > Faecalibacterium. Next base: position 1,384 of record RKCM01000165.1, read on the forward strand.
CGTCACGCACCTCCCAGCATACCCTTCAGCTCGTTGGCGTAGCTCTCGGCCTGCAGGGCTGCGGCCTCGGCGCGGCTGGCGTAGGAGTTGGACATGGAGCTGTTGGACGCCGCCTGCCGCGCGGCGGCGCGGGTCTGGGTCAGGTACTTCTGGGCACTCGCCTCGCTGGCAGCGGCGCTCTGGGCGCTCTGAGCCGCCGCGTTGGCGTTGGCCGCCACCTGTGCCACAAACTGCTCGTACACGCTGGGGGAGGGGGCCTCCTCGGTGCCATCCAGCGGCAGGATGCCGTGCACGTCATAGCGGCCCGGGCGGGTGTAGGCGGCGTAGCCGTTGCCGTCCGTCGCTGCCAGCATCCACTCGCCCGCCGCCCAGCCGGTAAAGCTGCGGCCCACTGTCACCTCGCCGCCTGCGCCCAGCGGGATGGGCACTGCCAGCGTGCCGTCGCAGTGCTTGATGTGCAGCGTCACGGCGCACCCGGCCCACGCCTCCGGCAGCCGGAACGCCAGGGTGTCGATGCCCTCTGCGCTCTGTGCGCCCAGGTGCAGCCGGTGGGGCTGGGCGATGAATTCGGTGCCGCCGCAGTCCCGGGGAATCACTTGGATCTGCATGGAAAATCTCCTTTCTTTTTTGCGTTTCGCTTTCGGTGCCTTTATCATACCGCAGGGCGGCGCGGTGCGGAAGGGCAGTCTTTTTTATGGAAGTTTTGGCGCGTTCGGCATTTTGCTAAAGGGAGTTTTTCAAAAGAAATTCGGCCTTATTTTTGGCCAAAAAATAAGCGCGAATTGCGCCGGAGTTTCTTTGAAAATCCGCTATTTGCAGAGGGTTTGCGGCTGCCGAAACTCCCGCAGAACCCGGCAGAGAACGCCCGGGAAACAAAAATTAAATGTTAAAAATTTATGAACGCAAACGACAATTATTTTGCGCAAAAATCGGAAAGAAACGATCGAAAACCCAGAGAATCGAAGAAAACACTGTGCAATCTGCACAAAAAAGAATGACAAGAAACTATCAAACTCCGACCCGCCGATTTGACAAATCGGTTTCCGTCTGCTAAAATAATGCCCGCGCAACGATCCAAGAGACGTTGCAGCGTATAAATTTCACAAAAGCGAAGTGAAATGCCGTCCTGTGTACGGCCCCTTTGCGCGGCCTTTTGCCGCGCTGCGCGGGGAAGCGGCAGCCGCCCTTTCCCTGCGCCATCCCAAAATCTGAAAAAGAGAGGAGTTGTCTCGTATCGCTTCCGTCAAAATTCAAAATGCATCGGACCGCACCCCTGCGGTCACTCACCGTGTGCTGGCGTTCTGCGTCATGGCGGCGTGCCTTGTGTTCACGCTGGCTGTGACCGCCGCGAATCTGCGGCTGACTTACGTCACCGACTCCCACGGTGCGCGGCAAGTCGTCCTCACCTCTTCCGAGAGTGACGCCGCCCGCGTTATGAGCCTTTCCGGCATCCAGGCCGGGGAGGACGACCACGTCTACTACACCGCGTTCAGCGGCAGCCTTGCCTCCCTGAACATCGAGCGGGCCTTCGCCGTCAAGATCCAGGCCGATGACCAGGAGTATTCGGTGAACATGGCCGTTGGCACCGTGGCCGACGCGCTGGAAAAAGCCGGCATCACCCTCGACGCCGACGATTACACCGAGCCCAGCCTCGACAGCCTCGTCACCGTGGGCAGCAAGATCACCGTCCACCGGGTGGATTATCAGGATAAGGTGGAGACCCAGACCATTCCCTACCAGACGGAGTATGTCTACACCAGTCTCTACTTCCGCAACACCGGCCGCACCACCACCCTGCAGCATGGCGCAGAGGGCGAGCAGACCGTCACCACCCGCGAGCGCTATGTGGACGGCGAGCTGGAAAACAGCATGGTGGTGGACGTCACCACCAATTCCGCCCCCACCAGCCACGTCATCAAAACCTACGGGGCCGGTGCGCCCGTTTCGCCACTTACCGGGCCGGACGGCACCACCAACGCGCCCTCTTCCTACAGCCAGGTGCTGACGGGCAAGGCCACGGGCTATTATTCCAAGGGCGGCAAGGGCTCGTCGGGCCTGGGCCTGGGCTACGGCACCGTGGCTGTGGACCCCAGCGTCATCCCCTACGGCACCCTGCTGTATATCACCTCCACCGACGGCAGCTTCGTCTATGGCTATGCCGTCGCCACCGATACCGGCATTGCGGTCCAGAAGGGCCAGATCCTCGTGGATCTGTTCTATGAGACCTACGCCGAGTCGGTCATCAACGGAGCCATCCAGGTCAACGTTTATGTCGTTGGCTGAGCCCTGCACAAAATAAAGTCAGAATGCCGGAGCGTCCGCTCCCTTTCCCGCGAAGAATGCGGCGAAAGGGAACGGGCGCTTTTCTTTTTGTAAAATTCTGCAAAATTTTGTCAGATTGTCCTAGAAAACTCGCAAAGAATTGGGTATCCTGTATAGTTCGGAGAAAAAAGCGGGAAAAGATTATAGTACATTTTCTGGAAAAAAACGTAAAAAGTCTTGAAAAATGAAGCGGAATTTCTTAATATAATAGAGTAAAAGGTATTCGGCTGCCTTACAGCCGATATGGGAGGGAGCTGTTTATGAAACCGACGGAAGAAAAGATCCACAGCAGTCCATCGGATCTGCCGGTGTATCTGTTCAAGCAGGGCAACAACTGCGAAGCCTACCGCTATTTTGGTGCGCACATGGAGCAGCGGGCCGGGGAGACAGGCGTGGTGTTCCGCGTCTGGGCGCCGCATGCCGTGGCCATCAGTGTGGTGGGCGATTTTAATAGCTGGAAACCCGGGAGCCACCCCATGCGCAAGGTGGACGGCGACTCCATCTGGGAGCTGTTCATCCCCGGGATGAAAGAATACGACGTCTACAAATACTGCGTCACCACCCGTGCGGGCGATCTGGTCTATAAGGCCGATCCCTATGCCTTCCACGCCGAGACCCGGCCGTCCAACGGCAGCAAGGTCTACGACCTGAACGGCTTTGTCTGGCACGATGCAGCCTGGCAGACCGCCCAGAAAAAGGCCGACGTCATCAACGGCCCCATGAACATCTACGAGATGCACGCGGGCAGCTGGAAGACCAAAGAGGGCAACATCCCCTACAACTACTCCGAGCTGGCCGACCAGCTCATCCCCTACATCACCGAGATGGGCTACACCCACGTGGAGCTGCTGCCCGTCATGGAGTATCCCTTCGATGGCAGCTGGGGCTATCAGGTCACGGGCTATTTTGCCCCCACCAGCCGCTACGGCACCCCCAAGGACCTGATGGCCTTTGTGGACAAGCTCCATGCCGCCGGCATCGGCGTCATCATGGACTGGGTGCCCGCCCACTTCCCCAAGGATGCCTTCGGCCTGTACAACTTCGACGGCGAGCCCTGCTACGAGGACCCCAACCCCAAGCGCGGCGAGCACAAGGAGTGGGGCACCATGGTCTTCGACTTTGGCCGCAAGGAGGTCCAGAGCTTTTTGATCTCCAGCGCCCTCTACTGGCTGGAACAGTACCACATCGACGGCCTGCGGGTGGACGCTGTGGCCTCCATGCTGTATCTGGATTACAACCGCAAGCAGGGCGAGTGGGAGCCCAATAAGGACGGCGGCAAGGAGAACCTGGAAGCAGTGGCCTTCCTGCGCAAGCTCAACGATACCGTTCTGGGCCGCCACCCCCACAAGTACATGATCGCGGAGGAATCCACCGCCTGGCCCATGGTCACCAAACCCGCCAGTGACGGCGGTCTCGGCTTCAACTTCAAGTGGAACATGGGCTGGATGAACGATATGCTCAGCTACATGAAGACCGACCCGCTCTTCCGCGCCGGCAACCACAACAAAGTCACCTTCAGCTTCTTCTATGCCTTCAGCGAAAACTTCGTGCTGCCCATCAGCCACGATGAGGTCGTCCACGGCAAGGGGAGCCTCATCAACAAGATGCCCGGAGATTACGAGGCCAAATTTGCCAACCTCCGCACCTTCTTTGGCTACATGATGGCCCACCCCGGCAAGAAGCTGCTCTTTATGGGGCAGGAGTTCGGCCAGTTCACCGAGTGGAACGAGGCAAAGCAGCTGGACTGGATGCTGCTGGATTACGACAAGCACACCGAGCTGCAGTCCTACGTCAAGACCCTGAACCGCTTCTACAAAGAGCACCCGGCCTTCTGGCAGATCGACTACAGCTGGGAGGGCTTCCAGTGGATCGTCCCGGACGACTCCCAGCAGAGTGTCGTGGCCTTCCTGCGCAAGGACGCAAACGGCAAGCAGGTGCTGGTGGTCTGCAACTTCAACCCCGTCCTCCGCGAGGGCTATACCCTCGGCGCGCCGGTCTCCGGCACGTATAAAGAGCTGCTCAACAGCGACGACGAGGCCTTCGGCGGCGCAGGCACGGTCCACAACAAGGCCGTCCGCTCCAAGAAAAAGCCCCTCCACGGCTTTGAGCAGAGCATCACCATCACCCTGCCGCCCATGAGCACCCTCTACTTTGAGGTGCCGGTAAAACGCACCCGCAAATCTGCCGAGGAAAAGGCTGCCGAAGCCGCCGCGAAGGCCGCGAAGAAGCCCGCCCGCAAGACGGCAGCCAAGGCCAAGGCCGAGGAAAAGCCCAAGAAGCCCGCCGCAAAGCACGCGGCCAAGGCAAAAGCCGAGGCCCCGGAGCAGAAGGCCCCCGCCAAACGGGGCCGCAAACCCAAAGCAGCAGCACCCGCTGCGGAGACCGAGCCCGCTGCAAAGCCTGCCCGCAAGCCCCGCACCAAAAAAACGGCCGACGCCGAAAAATAAGCCTTTCAAACGTTATACCATTTCCACACAAATTCAGGAAATGTGAAAAGGGGAGAATACAGCTATGGCAAAAGAAATCGTGGCAATGATCCTTGCCGGCGGACGTGGCTCGCGCTTATACGCGCTGACACAAAAAACGGCAAAACCTGCGGTGTCCTTCGGCGGCAAATACCGCATTGTGGACTTTCCGCTGTCCAACTGCGTCAATTCCAACATTGACACCGTTGGCATCGCGACCCAGTACCAGCCCCAGAAGCTGAACGAGTACATCGGCAACGGCCAGCCTTGGGACCTGGACCGTCTCTACGGCGGCGTCCACACCCTGCCCCCCTACGAGCAGGCCAAGGGCACCGATTGGTACAAGGGCACGGCCAACGCCATCTACCAGAACATCAGCTTCATCGATCATTACGACCCGGAGTACGTCATCATCCTCTCCGGCGACCAGATCTGCAAGCAGGACTACGCCGATTTCCTCCGCTTCCACAAGGAGAAGGGCGCGGAGTTCTCCGTTGCCGTCATGGAAGTGGACTGGAAGGAAGCCTCCCGCTTTGGCCTGATGGTGGCCGACGAGAACGATAAGATCACCGAGTTCCAGGAGAAGCCCCCGGTACCCAAGTCCAACCTGGCCTCCATGGGCATCTACATCTTCAACTGGGATATCCTGAAAAAGTACCTGGAGGAGGACGAGGCAGACCCGAACTCCAAGAACGATTTCGGCATGAACATCATCCCCGCCCTGCTGCGGGACGGCCGCAAGATGTACGCCTACCACTTCAACGGCTACTGGCGTGACGTTGGCACCATCGACAGCCTGTGGGAAGCCAACATGGAGGTGCTCGACCCCGAGCACTCCGGCATCGACATCTTCGACAAGAAGTGGAAGATCTACAGCCGCAACCCCGTCCTGCCTGCCCAGAAGATCGGCCCCCGTGCCGTCGTGCAGGATTCCCTCGTCACCGAGGGCTGCAAGATCTACGGCCGCGTGAAGCACTCGGTGCTCAGCGCGGGCGTGGTGGTGGAAGAGGGTGCCACCGTGGAGGATGCCGTCCTGATGGATGGCGTCGTGGTCAAGGCCGGGGCAGTGGTCAAGCGCTGCATCCTGGCGGAGAACGTTGTGGTCGGCGCCGGTGCCAAAATCGGCGGCGACGGCCCCATTGCCCATGTCGGCACCGGCCTTACCATTGGCGCAGGCGCTACCGTCAAAGAGGGCGCCAAAGTATTTGAATCCGTCAAGGAGGGCGTGGAAGTATGCTGAGCCAGAACACCAATGCGTTGGGCATCATTTTCCCCAACAGCTATGATAACACCATCCCGGAGCTCGTCACCGAGCGCGCCATGGCATCCATCCCCTTTGCAGGCCGTTACCGCATGGTGGACTTTGTGCTTTCCAGCATGGCCAACTGCGGCATCTCCAATGTCTCCATCGTGGTGCGCAAGAACTACCACTCCCTGATGGACCATCTGGGCACCGGCCGTGAGTGGGATATGGCCCGCCGTCACGGCGGCCTGAACATCGTGCCTCCCTTTGCGGAGAAGGGCGTGCGGATCTATTCCGGCCGCGTGGAGGCTCTGGGCTCCATCCTGAGCTATCTGGAAAACCAGAAGGAGAAGTACGTCGTCATGAGCGATGCCAACATCGCCATCAACTACGACTTCAACGCCTTGCTGGCTGCCCATCAGGCCAGCGGTGCCGACGTGACCATGGCCTACCAGAAGACCGAGATCCCCGAGGGCCGCAAGAACGACAACTACACCATCACCGTGGATGAGAACGGCCGCGTCACCGAGCTGCTGTTCAACGATTACCGCTCCGGCGTCCAGAATCTGGACCTGAACATCTACGTTCTGGAGCGCGAGACCCTCATCAAGCTGGTAAAGGACGCCACCGCCCGGGGCCTGATCTACTTTGAGCGGGACATCCTGGCCCACAACGTCAACATCCTCAACATCCATGCGCTGGAGTACACCGGCTATGTGGCTCACGTCTGCGATATGAAGAGCTACTTTGACGAGAACCTCAAGCTCATCGACGAGAAGAATCTGGACGCCCTCTTCCCCAAGAAGAGCCCCGTTTACACCAAGATCCGCGACGACAATCCCGTCCGCTATGTCAACGGCTCCTGCGTCACCAGCTCCATCCTGGCCGACGGCTGCGTCATTGAGGGCACGGTGGAAAACAGCGTGCTGTTCCGCGGCGTCAAGGTCAAAAAGGGTGCCGTCGTGCGCAACTGCGTCCTGATGCAGGATACCGTGGTGGAGGCCGGTGCACAGCTGGACTGCGTCGTCACCGACAAGAACGTGCAGATCACCGCCGAGAAGAAGCTTTCCGGCACCGAGAGCTTCCCGGTCTATGTCCAGAAATCTCACATCGTCTAAGCCTTTGAATTTACCACAGGGGCGGCTCCCTCCCCGGTAGCCCCTCTTGAAGAGGGGCGGGGGCACTGTGTGCCCCCGCCCGCTCTTTTTGCAGCCCCCTGTGTTATCCACCCACCAATATTTTGGAAGGAGCGATCCTATGAAAATCCTGTATGCTGCTTCGGAAGCGACCCCCTTTGCCAAGTCCGGCGGTCTGGCCGATGTGGCGGGTTCTCTGCCCAAGGCTCTGGTCAAGGACGGCGTGGATGCCCGCGTGATCATGCCCCTGTACGGGGACCTGAAGTTCCGCGATCGGCTGGAGTATGTCACCAACTATTCCGTTCCCGTGGGCTGGCGCAGCCAGTACTGCGGCCTGTTCAAGGCCGAGATGAACGGCGTCACCTACTACTTCCTGGACAACGAATATTACTTCAAGCGCCGGGGCCTCTACGGTTTCTACGATGACGGCGAGCGCTTCGCCTTCTTCTCCCGCGCCGTGCTGGAGACCCTGTTCTACATCGATTTCACCCCGGATATCATCAACTGCAACGACTGGCAGACCGCGCTGGTGCCCGTTTACCTGAACCTGTACTACCGCCATCTGGATAAGTTCAACCGCATCAAGACTATCTTCACCATCCACAACATCGCCTATCAGGGCAAGTACGGCACCGAGATCCTGGAGGACACCTGCGGCATCGGCCGCCGGGACCAGCACATTCTGGAGTACGACGGCTGCGCCAACTTCATGAAGGGTGCCATCGAGACAGCGGATAAGATCACCACCGTCAGCCCCACCTACGCACAGGAGATCCTGGACCCCTGGTTCAGCTATGGTCTGGACGCCCTGCTGCGGGAAAAGCAGTATAAGCTCTGCGGCATCCTCAACGGCATCGATGTGGACGCCAACGACCCGGCCACCGACCCCTGCATCCCCTTCAATTACAGCATCGACAACTTTGAGGAGGGCAAGGCGGCCTGCAAGAAGGCCCTGCAGGAGAGGTTCGGCCTCCATCAGGATGGCAGCCCCGTCTTTGCCATGGTCAGCCGCATGGTGGGCATGAAGGGCTTCGATCTGGTGCAGAGCATCGCCGACGGTCTGGTGGACCGCGGCATCGAGCTGGTTGTCCTCGGCAGCGGCGAGAACCAGTATGAGAGCTTCTTCTCCGACCTGTGCGCCCGCCATCCGGGCCGTGTGGGCACCTACATCGGCTTTGAGCCGGCCCTCTCGCAGGAGATCTACGCCGGCGCCGATGTCTTCATCATGCCCTCCAAGAGCGAGCCCTGCGGCCTGGCCCAGATGGTGGCCTGCCGCTATGGCACGCCGCCCATCGTCCGCGAGACCGGCGGCCTGCGGGACTCCATCCACGACTCCACCACGGGCGACGGCAACGGCTTCACCTTCGCGGGCTACAGCGCCCACGAGCTGTATGAGTCCTGCTGCCACGCACAGGATGCCTACTACGACAAGGCCAACTGGCACAACCTCGTGCACCACTGCATGGAGTGTGACTTTGGCTGGGATGTCTCCGCCAAGAGCTACGAGGGCCTGTACAACGAGACGGCCAACCTCTGGTAAACCGCAAAAGAACTTCTGCCCCGCCGGGACTGCTGCGTGCCCGGCGGGGCATTTTATATCGGCGGCGAGGTCAGTCTTTTCGTCAAAGTGAAACAAATTTTCCAAACAATCTGGGCAGAATGATAAAATGGAAGGACAGAAATGAAAACGAAATCGAAAAACTTCTGGTTAGAAATGCCAAACTCCTTGGCATTTATCGAGATTTGCTAAAAGATAGTGGAAAATTCATTGCACTTTCCGGCCTTTTTGAGTATAATGGATGATAAAGATGTTTGTGAAAAAAATCTTTATTTCGACCGCCGTGCCCTGCGCCGGGGCTGCGGAGCACAGGCAGAAGGAGGGGAACCCCATGGGAAAAGGCTGGTACAAGGCATTGGAAGATCTAGTCTGGCTGACCCAGCTGGGGCTGAACCTGCTGCTGCCGTTGGTGCTCTGCCTGGGCGGCTGCTGGTGGGCGGTGAACCACTGGAGCTGGCCCATGTGGGCCTACGTCCCGGCCATCGTGCTGGGGCTGGCAGCCGGGGGCCAGAACTTCTGGGTCTTTGCCAAAGAGCACCTGAAACGGGCGAAAAAAGAAAAGCCCCGCCGGGTCGGCTTCAACTCGCATTTTTAACCAAGGGAGGGCGTTTCCATGAAACTGGAACCAGAATCCAAACAGCAGCTGGCCCGCATCACCGGGGGCACGCTGCTGTGCACCGCCGCCATGTGGGTGGTGTTTGCCGCCCTGCACACGGTGGGCTGGGCCCGCTTTGATGCTTCCGTCATCGGGGGCAGCCTGGTGGGGGCGGCGGTGGCCATCGCAAACTTTGCGGGCATCTGCCTCGTGGTGCAGAAGATCATCGACGAGCAGGATGAAAAGCGCCGCAAGGCAAAACTTCAGCTTTCCTACAACGGCCGGATGCTGATGCAGGCCGTCTGGGTGGTGGTGGCCATTGCGGCCCCCTGCTTTCAGGCCTTTGCCAGCATCCTGCCCCTGTTTTTCCCACGGATCACCATTTATTACCTGCAAATAACCGGCAAGTACAAGCCGCTGCGGCCCCAGCAGGAGCCCGTGGACGTCTCGGTGGAAGACGACCCGGCCCCCGCTGCGGCCCCGGCAGCCGACCCCGAGGACAAAGGGGGTGAAACGTAACAAATGGAACTGAACGGCGCGAAGATCCTCTACACCATCCACACCAACATCCCGGTCCTGGGCGATTTCAAGATCACCCAGACTCTGGTCAGCACCTGGATCGTCATGGCGCTGCTGTCCGGCCTTGCTTTCTGGTTGGGGCGTGACCTCAAGCTGGAAAACGTCTCCAAGCGGCAGGCGGCTGCCGAGTTCATCGTGGAACGGCTGGACCAGTTCGTCCACGACAACATGGGCTACCACTTTGACCAGTATATCCCGCTGGTGGGGGCCATCTTTGCCTTGAGCATCGGGTGCAACCTCATCAGCGTGGTGGGCCTGTGGAGCCCCACCGCCGACCTCAACACTGAGGCCGCCTGGGCCATCGTCGTCTTCGTCCTCATCCTGTATTACAAGATCAAGACCAACGGCATCCTGGCCTACCTCAAGGGCCTGCTGGACCCCATCTTCCTCATGGCCCCCATCAACGTGCTGTCGGAGGTATCCACCCCCGTCAGCATGGCGTTCCGTCACTTTGGCAACATCCTGTCCGGCACGGTCATCTCCACCCTGCTGTACTGGGCACTGGCAAGCCTCAGCCATGTCGTCTTCGGCTGGCTGCCCGGCTTTGTGAGCCAGCTGCAGCTGTTCCAGATCGGCATCCCGGCCTTTACGGGCCTGTATTTCGACTGGTTCGGCGGCTGCATCCAGGCATTCATTTTCTGCACCCTGACCACCATCTTCATCAAACGCGCCGCCGGCGAGGAGTAAGCGCCCCGCTGTGGCCCACCCCTTAAAATTCGGAATTTCATTTTTAGGAGGACACTGATTATGACTGACTTTCAATTCCTGGCTCGTGGTATCGCTCTGGCTGGCTGCGGCATCGGCGCAGGCTGCGCACTGATCGCCGGCATCGGCCCCGGCATCGGCGAAGGCAACGCTGCCGCCGCTGCCTGTGAGGCTGTGGGCCGTCAGCCCGAGTGCAAGAGCGATGTGACCAGCACCCTGATCCTGGGCGTTGCTCTGTCGGAGACCACTGGTATCTACGGCTTCGTCACCGGCCTGCTGCTCATCTTCCTGGCTCCCGGTATGTTCATGAACTATCTGCAGTAAGCACCCTTTGCACTGTAAAACCAGAAGAAAGGGGAAAAGCTTATGCAACTTTATCAGGCATTGATCACGCTGGATGGCTGGACGTTTCTGGCCCAGATCTGCAACCTGATGATCCAGCTGGTGATCTTCAAAAAGCTGCTGCTGAACCCGGTCAAAAAAGTCCTGGCCGAGCGCAAGGCCAAGGCGGACAGCCAGATCGCGGACGCGCAGAAGCTCCGCGCCGAGGCCGAAGCCATGAAGGCAGAGTACGAGCAGAACCTGCAGAACGCCCGCACCGAGGCCAACCAGATCGTGGCGGCAGCCCAGAAGACGGCCACCACCCGCAGCGAGGAGCTGCTGGGAGAGGCCCGGGCGCAGGCAGCCGCCCTCAAGCAGAAGGCGGAGGCCGACATTGCGCAGGAGCGCAAGAAGGCCGTCAACGAGGTCAAGGACGAGATCGGCGGCATGGCCATGGAGATCGCCTCCAAGGTCGTGGAGCGCGAGATCAGCGAGGCCGACCACAAGGACCTGATCGACGAATTTATCAAAAATGTGGGTGAAGCATCATGACCGAGACAGCAAGGATGTACGGCGGCAGCCTGTACGACCTGGCCGCGGAGGAAAGCCTGGAAGACCGCATCCTGGAGGATCTGGACGGTGCTGCGGCCATCTTCAGGGATGACCCGGAGTACCTGCACCTGCTCAGCATCCCCAGCATCCCGAAAAAGGAGCGCTGCGCCCTGCTGGACGAGGCGCTTCGCGGGCAGGTCCACCTCTATGTGCTGAACTTTCTGAAGATCCTGTGCGAGCACGGCACCCTGCGGGAGCTGCCGGGCTGCGCCCGGGCCTACCGCATCCGCTACAACGCTGCCCACGGCATTCTGGAGGCCACGGCCACTTCGGCTGTGCCCCTGACCGAGGAGCAGAAGACCGCCCTCCGGCAGAAGCTGGAAGCCACCACCGGCAAGACCATCCATCTGGCCGCAAAGGTGGACAAGGCTGTGCTGGGCGGCATCCGGCTGGACATTGAGGGCACCGAGCTGGACGGCACGGTGCAGAATCGCCTGGCCACCCTGCGGCGGAACATCGCGGCAGCAACTTTGTAAGATTATCCACCAAATAAACAGAATTGAGTGGTGAAGACACAACAATGCAACTGAAACCTGAAGAGATCTCTAAGATCATCCGTGCGCAGATCAAGCACTACGAGAACGTCATCGAGCAGAGCGAGACGGGCACGGTCATCCTGGTGGGCGACGGCATCGCCCGGGCCAGCGGTCTGGAAAAGTGCATGGCGGGCGAGCTGCTCCAGTTTGAGAATGGCGAGTACGGCATGGCCCAGAACCTGGAGGAGAACACCGTCTCCATCGTTCTGCTGGGCTCCGACGTCGGCATCAAAGAGGGCAGCATCGTCAAGCGCACCGGCAAGGTCGTGTCCGTCCCCGTGGGCGACGCATTGATCGGCCGTGTCGTCAACGCGCTGGGCCAGCCCATCGACGGCGCAGGCCCCATCGAGGCGGCAGAGTACCGCCCCATTGAGACCAAGGCCCCCGGCATCATCGAGCGCCAGCCCGTCAAGGAGCCCCTGCAGACCGGCATCAAGGCCATCGACTCCATGATCCCCATCGGCCGCGGCCAGCGTGAGCTGATCATCGGCGACCGCCAGACCGGCAAGACCACC
>RKCM01000189.1 GCA_014858325.1 Oscillospiraceae bacterium
GATCGAGGGCGAGATGGGCGACAGCCATGTGGGCCTGCAGGCCCGCCTGATGAGCCAGGCCATGCGCAAGCTGACCAGCGTCATCGGCAAGACCAACACAGTCTGCGTCTTCATCAACCAGCTGCGTGAGAAGGTGGGCATCGTCTACGGCAACCCCGAGGTGACCACCGGCGGCCGGGCCCTGAAGTATTATTCCTCCGTCCGCATCGACATCCGCCGCGTGGAGGGCCTGAAGGACTCCTCCGGGCAGTTCATCGGCAACCACACCCGCGCCAAGATCGTCAAGAACAAGGTGGCCCCTCCCTTCCGTGAGGCAGAGTTCGACATCATGTTCGGCGAGGGCATCTCCAAGATGAGCGAGCTGCTGGACGTGGGCGTGAAGCTGGGCATCGTGCAGAAGAGCGGCGCATGGTTCAACTACGGCGACATCCGGCTGGGCCAGGGCCGCGACAATGCCAAGCAGTACCTGAAGGACAACCCCGAGATCGCCAACGACATCGAGGGCCAGATCCGCGCCAACGCCGATAAGCTGTACTCCACCCGCCGCCCGGCGGGCAAGGCTGCCGCCGCTGCCGCCGAGGAAAAGGCCGAGCCCACTGTAGCCAAAGAGCCGGTGGTCAAGGCCCCCGCCCGCAGCAGCGAGAGTGAGCTGGACATCATGGTGGAAGACTGATGGCCTTTGGCTATAAGCGCCGCCGCCCGCTGGCCGAGGAGGAAAAATCCTCCGACGTGGCCAAGGCACGCGCCCGGGCACTGGAAACGCTGGCGGCGCAGGAAGTTTCCTCCGGCCAGCTGTACGAGCGGCTCTGCCGCCGCTTCACCGAGCCCACCGCCGCCGAGGTGGTGGCCGAGATGGTGCAGCGGGAATACGTCAACGACGAGCGGTATGCCGAGGCCCGGGCCCACAGCCTGCTGGCTGCGAAAAAAAGCCGCCGTGCCGCCGCCCAGAACCTGCGCCGAAAGGGCCTGAGCGCCCAGCAGGTGGCAGCGGCGCTGGATACCGTGTACACCCCCGATGCAGAGGGGGAGGACCCGGAGCTGGAAGCCGCCGCCGCACTGGTGGAGAGCCGCTACCGGGGCAAGCTGGCCGCTGGGCGGCGCGATCTGGTGGTGGCGGCGCTGCAGCGGCGCGGGTTTGCCTATGCGGTGGTAAAAAAAGCGATCCAAAGAGTAGAAGAAGAGTAAGAAAGAGAGTATCATCCCTTATGAAAATTGCGTGTATTTCCCTGGGCTGCCCGAAAAACCAGGTAGACCTGGACGGCATGGTGCACATCCTGCTGTCGGCGGGCCACGAGACGGTGGCCGACCTGGGCGAGGCCGACGTCATTCTGGTAAACACCTGCGGCTTCATCGAGAGCGCCAAGACCGAGGCCATTGAGAACATCCTCGAAGCCTGCTCCTACAAGCAGCAGAACCCGAATCTGAAGGTGGTGGTCACGGGCTGCCTGGCCGAGCGCTACCGCAGCCAGATCGAGGAAGAGATCCCCGAGGTGGACGCCGTGGTGGGCTGCGCCTCCAACAAGGCCATCGACTCCATCGTGGCGCGGCTGGCGGGCGGCGAGGAGCATCTGGAAAGCTACGGCCTGAAGAAGGATTTCCCGCTGGGCGGCAAGCGCGTCATCGGCACGCCCGCCCACTATGCGTACTTAAAAATTGCCGAGGGCTGCAACAACCGCTGCCACTACTGCGCCATCCCCGCCATCCGCGGCCCGCTGCGCAGCCGCGACATGGCCGATTGCGTGGCAGAGGCCCGCTGGCTGGCCGGTGAGGGCGTAAAGGAGCTCATCATCGTGGCACAGGACCCCACCGCCTACGGCGAGGACTGGGGCAAGCCCGGCAGCATCTGCGAGCTGCTGGACAAGCTGAACCGAGTCCCGGGGCTGGAGTGGATCCGCATCATGTATGCCTACCCCGAGCGGATCACCGATGAATTCATCGCCGCCATGAAGCGGAACGAGAAGGTGCTGCCCTACCTGGACCTGCCCATCCAGCACTGCAACGATACCATTTTGAAGAATATGAACCGCCGCTCCAACCGCGCCGAGCTGCTGGAGGTGATCGGCAAGCTGCGCCGCGAGATCCCCGGCATCACCCTGCGCACCACCCTCATCGCGGGCTTCCCCGGCGAGACGGAGGAGCAGTTTGAGGACCTGTGCAACTTCGTCAAGGAGGTGCAGTTCGACCGTCTGGGCTGTTTTGCCTATTCCGCCGAGGAGAACACCGTTGCTGCCAAGATGGACGGCCAGATCGAGCAGGAAGTGAAGGACAAGCGCGCCGAACTGGTGATGCAGATCCAGACCGGCATCATGGCCCAGAAGCAGGCGGCCAAAGTGGGCCAGACCGTCCGCGTGCTCTGCGACGGCATCGACGAGGAGAGCGGGCTTTACCTCTGCCGCACGGCGGGCGACGCCCCCGAGGTGGACGGCAATGTGTGCGTGTCCAGTGAGGAGCCGTTGTATCCGGGCGCGTTTTATGATATCCTTGTAGAGGACAGTGACCTTTACGATCTGTATGGCACTGTTGTAAAATAACAGATTGGAGGATTTCTGTATGAATCTACCCAACAAACTGACCCTGACCCGCATTGTGCTGGTCCCCGTTTTCATGATCTTTGTCTCCATGAGCCAGTATTTCACCCAGGACTACAATCCCCGGTGGTACCTCATTGCCGGTATCATCTTTGCCGTTGCCAGCTTCACCGATTATCTGGACGGCCATCTGGCCCGCAAGTGGAACATGGTGACGGACTTTGGCAAGTTTGCCGACCCGCTGGCCGATAAGCTTTTGACCACCGTGGCTTTTATTTACATGATGCGGGACGGCGTGTGCAGCCCCGTGGTGCTGTGCATCATCCTGGCCCGGGAGTTTGCGGTTTCCGGCCTGCGGATGGTGGCCGCCGGTGCCAAGGACGGCAAGGTGATCGCCGCCAACATGTGGGGCAAGGTGAAGACCGTGCTGCAGATGCTGACCATCCTCTTCTACTATTTCACCGTTTCCCTCACCGGCAATGTGCTGGGGGCCGACTGCGCCTATATTGCCCACTGGCTGTGCTGGCTGGTGGCTGCCGTGACCGCCATCTCCGGCATCAAGTACCTGTGGGACAACCGCAGCTTCATCAACACGGCAAAATAAGATGAAACACCGACTCTGCACGCTGGCGTCGCTGGCGCTCAACCTCGCCATCGTCTACATGGAGACCATCGCCCTGCCCATCAGCTTTTCGTTTGGGGCGGAGATCGTGGTGACGATGTATACCGAGCTTTCCAATATGTTCAATGCCGCCGTCTGCGCACTGGTGGCGATGTTCCAGCTGGTAAACCTCTTTACCGGGTGGGACCTGCCCCGCTGGCTGAAGCGGCTCAAGTTCCTTTCCACCAGCTGCCTTGCCATGACATTTCTGACGGTGGTGGTCATTCTGGCCCCCATGTACGAGGACGGCAACGGCTGGTACATCATGCTGTTTACCGGCTCCATGCTCTACCACCATTTCCTCAATCCGCTGGCGGCCATGGCGTCCTTTCTGCTGTTTGAGCGCCAGCCCCGCTTGCCCTTGAAAGAGGTGCCGCTGGCGCTGGTGCCGACGGTCCTCTACGGCGTGTACGACCTGTGGGGCAACCTCACGGGCCGCATCGATGGGCCCTACCCCTTTATGCGGGTGTACGACCAGACCCTTCAGGAGAGCCTGATGTGGTTCGGCATCATTCTGGGCACCAACCTGCTCTACGCCCTCCTCCTCTGGTGGCTGGGCGGAAACGGCCGAAAACACCGCAAAAAAGGGGTCGGATTGGAATTTGTGGGCTGATTTCTACTGATTGTAACAAAGAGAACCCTCTCCGGCATTGCTTCGCAATGCCGGAGAGGGTTCTCTTTATCATTTACAGCAGCGGGATGCCTGCCTTGGCGCAGGCCTCGCGGGTGGCCTCGTCCCAGACACTGGCCTGTACCTCGCCGATGTGGACGCTGCCCAGCAGCAGCATGCACAGGCGGCTCTGGCCGATGCCGCCGCCGATGGTGTAGGGCAGCTCGCCGGCCAGCACCGCCTTGTGGAAGGGCAGGGTGCGGCGGTCATCGCAGCCGGCCAGAGTCAGCTGGCGGTCCATGCTCTCGGGGCTGACGCGGATGCCCATGCTGCTCAGCTCGTAGCTGCACTGCAGCGGCTCGTTCCAGAACAGCAGGTCGCCGTTCAGGTCCCAATCGTCGTAGTCGGGGGCGCGGCCGTCGTGGGGCTTGCCGCTCTTGAGCAGGCCGCCGATCTTCATGAGGAAGGTGGTGCCGTGCTCCTGGACGAAGGCGTTCTCCCGCTCCTTCGGGGTCAGGGCCGGGTAGAGGTCCTCCAGCTCCTGGGTGGTGAGGAAGGTCACCTCCGGGCTGTGCAGCGGCAGGTCCTGCAGCTGGGGGAACATGGCGTGGAGGTTCATCTCGGTGGCGCAGACGGCGGAAACGATGGAGCGCACGACGCTCTTCAGGTAGGCCTCGGTGCGGTCCTCCTCCCGGATGACCTTCTCCCAATCCCACTGGTCCACGTAGACGGAGTGGAGGTTGTCCAGGTCCTCGTCCCGGCGGATGGCGTTCATATCGCAGTACAGGCCCTTGCCCACCCGGAAGCCGTAGTCCTTGAGGGCCTTGCGCTTCCACTTGGCCAGCGACTGCACCACCTGCGCCTCGATGCCGCCGTCCTTCATATCGAAGGTGACCTTGCGCTCCACGCCGTTCAGGTCATCGTTCAGGCCGGTGCGGGCCTCCACGAAGAGCGGCGCCGAGACGCGGTAGAGGTTCAGCGTGGCGCACAGGGTGTCGGCAAACAGCCGCTTCACCGTGCCGATGGCGCGCTGGGTGTCGTACAGGTTCAGCGCAGGCGTGTAATTTGCGGGAATGATCGTTTTGCTCATGGCAGTTTACCCCTCTCTCGCTGCACCGCGCCGCCGAATTGCCGCGCTCCCATGCAGCTCCCTTTATTACAGTAAATTATGGCACATTTTTGAGGGGATGTAAAGGGGAAATTCGCACATCTTCCGGTGTGCAGCCGCCACTTTGCCTTGACTTGCCCCGGCCCGGCGACTATAATAAGTTTGATAGGACAAATGCGTTGATCCGGGCAGAGTAGCGCCGCAAACGCCGGACACAGAGAGAACGGGCCATTGGCTGGGAGCCCGTTTGCAGGCAGCGGCGCGAAGTGCGCCCGGAGAGCACGCTGTGGGAACCGAAAGTATCACAGCGCGGCGGCCGCCGTTACCGGCTTTGAGCGAGAAACCGAAGTGGAACCGCGACTGAGTAAGACCGCCTTCGATGTTGTGACACAGCATCGGGGGCTTTTTCTTTTCCGGCTGTCGAGGGCGGCTCAGCCCCGGTCTTTGGCTTCCCCCAACTATAAAAGGAGTGACCCATTTATGCAGATCTTTAACACCCTGACCCGCCAGAAGGAAGAGTTTGTGCCGCAGGTGCCCGGCGAATACCGCATCTATGTCTGCGGCCCCACCGTGTACAACTACATCCACATCGGCAATGCACGGCCCCTCATCGTCTTCGATACCCTGCGCCGCTATCTGGAGTACCGGGGCAACAAGGTGCTCTATGTTTCCAACATCACCGATATCGATGATAAGCTCATCAAGAAGGGCCAGGAGGAGGGCACCTCCATGAAGGAGGTGGCCCAGCGCTTTGAGGCCGAGTACCTGAAGGATGCCGCAGGCCTGAACTGCAAAAAGCCCACCGTCCAGCCCCGCGCCACCGAGCACATCCAGCAGATCTTGGACATCGTGAAGGACCTCATCGACTCCGGCCACGCCTACGTTGCCAAGAACGGTGACGTCTATTTCCGGGTGAAGAGCGACCCCGAATACGGCAAGCTGAGCCATTTGAAGCTGGATGACCTGGAAAGCGGCAACCGGGAGCTGCGCAGCCGGATGGACGATGACCTGAAGGAAGACCCGGCGGACTTTGCCGTCTGGAAAGCCGCCAAGCCCGGCGAGCCCGCATGGGAGAGCCCCTACGGCATGGGCCGCCCGGGCTGGCACATCGAGTGCAGCGCCATGAGCCGCACCCATCTGGGCAAGACCATCGACCTGCACTGCGGCGGGCAGGACCTGATCTTCCCCCACCACGAGAACGAGATCGCCCAGAGCGAGTGCGCCAACGGCTGCACCTTTGCCCGCTACTGGATGCACAACGGCTTCATCAACGTGGACAACCAGAAAATGTCCAAGAGCCTGCACAACTTCTTTACCGTGCGGGATGTGGCCAACGTGTACGGCTACGAGCCCATCCGCTACTTTATGCTGACGGCGGGCTATCGGATGCCCCTGAACTACACCGTGGACCTCATCGAGAGCTGCAAGAACAGCCTGGAGCGGCTGTACACCTGCCGCGAGAATCTGGACTTTGCCCTGACCAAGAGCGAATTTGGCACCGACGAGAGCCTGATCGAAAAGGCCGAGGAGGCAAAACGCAAGTTCTGCACCGCCATGGACGACGACCTGAACACCCCCGATGCACTGGCGGCTGTGTTCGACCTGGTAAAGGACATCAACACCCTGTCCGCCGCCTCCTCCAAAAAGGCGCTGGAAGCCGCCGCTGCCGCCTTTGACGAGATCACCGGCGTGCTGGGCCTGATGTACAACCGCAAGAAGGACGAGGTGCCCGCCGAGGTGACCGAGCTGGTGGAAAAGCGTGCTGCCGCCAAGAAGGCCAAGGATTGGGCCACCGCCGACGCCATCCGCGCCCAGCTGACCGAGCTGGGCTGGAGCGTGAAGGACACCGCACAGGGCCCCCAGCTGACCAAGCTGTAAGAGACCGCAGCAAAGAAAGAAGAAGACCATGAACTCTTGTTTCAAACGCATCGGTGCGGCCCTTTGTGCGGCTGCCCTTGCCTTCGGCCTGGCCGCCTGCGGCGGCACGCAGGCAGCACCCGGCGCAAACACCGCCGCCGCCCAGCCGGTGAGCATCACGGTGTGGAACTACTACAACGGCGACCAGCTGGAATGCTTCAACAAGCTGGTGGAGGAGTTCAACGCCACCGTGGGCAAGGAGCAGAACATCACCGTGACCTCCGAGAGCCAGGGCAGCGTGAACGATCTGGAAACCAATGTGCTGGCCGCGGCGGAGGGCAAGGTGGGCGCTGCCGCCCTGCCCAACATCTTCTCCGCCTATGCCGACACCTGCTATGCCGTGGACCAGATGGGCCTGCTGGCCGATCTGAGCGGGTATCTGACCGAGGAGGAAAAAGCCGCCTATCTGGACAGCTACCTCACCGAGGGAGATTTCAAGGACGACGGCAGCATCAAGATCTTCCCGGTGGCAAAATCCACCGAGATCCTCTGTCTGAACGAAACGGACTGGGAACCCTTTGCCGCGGCCACCGGGGCAAGCTGCGACGACCTTTCCACCATGGAGGGGCTGGTGGCCACGGCCCAGAAATACTATGAGTGGACCGACGCCCAGACCGCTGCCCCCGACGACGGCAAGGCCCTGTTTGGCCGCGACGCCATGGCAAACTATCTGCTCATCGGCGCAAAGGAGCTGGGAGAAAACATCTTTGATGTGCAGCAGGGCAGGATGACGGTGGAACTGAGCGAACAGACCGCCCGCAAGCTGTGGGACAACTACTATGTGCCCTTCGTGAAGGGGTGGTTTGCCGCCATCGGCCGCTTCCGCAGCGACGACATCAAGACCGGCAACATCCTGTGCTACGTGGGCTCCAGCTCCAGCGCCACCTTCTTCCCCAAGCAGGTGATGACCAGCGACACGGAGAGCCACGACATCCGCATGAAAGCCCTGCCCTGCCCGACATTTGCAGACGGCAGCAGCGTCTCTGTCCAGCAGGGGGCGGGCATGGCCGTTACCAACGGTTCGGAGGCAGAGGTGAAGGCCAGCGTCGCCTTCCTGAAATGGGTGACCCAGCCCGAGCAGAACATTCGGTTTGCGGTGGGCTCCGGCTACCTGCCCGTGACCCATGCGGCAAATGATATGGAGGCCATTGAGGCCAGCGGGCTGGAAATGACCGACGCGGTGCGGGACATCCTCACCGTCGCCACCGACGAGGTGGAAAACAACGAGCTCTACACCACCAAGGCCTTTGCAGGCGGCGCGGCCGCCCGCAAGGTGCTGGAATACGACCTCTCCGACAAGGCCGCTGCGGACCGCGCTGCGGTGGAGGCACGCATTGCCGCCGGAGAGAGCGCTGAGGATGCGCAGGCCGAATTTTTGACGGACGAGGCCTTTGCGGCCTGGTATCAGGGCCTGCTGGGCCAGCTCAAAGCATACGAGGGGTAAAAGACGGCGCGGGGCAGCGGAGATGGAAAAGGGAAGGGAATGGGATCGATGCAGAAGACAAAGCGGCGGCAAAACGCCGAAAAACCGGGCGGAAAATCCATTTTCGTCCATATCCTGATCGCGCTGCTGGTGGTGCTGAGCGCGGAACTGCTGCTGATGATCCTGGCCATCTGGAACAGCAGCGTCATCCAGAAGCTGGACCAAAACGCCGTGGACATCCTGAACCAGCAGGTGACCAACCGCACCACTTACATCCAGCGCCGCTTTCTGGAGGCGCAGAAACTCGACGATGTGGCGGCGAAGGTGAATGCGGCGGCGGAAGAGCTGCTGGCAGAGGGAGCCATCGCGCTGGATACGCTGGATCAGTCCAGCGAAAACGCCCAGCCCCTGATGGACGCCATCGTGCCCCAGCTGGTAACGGCCCTGCGTGCCAAGGGAGTCAACGGCATCTTCGTCATCCTGAGCACCCACGACCTGGAAAAAAAGCAGGAGGGAGCTCGCCTGCCCTGCGTCTACCTGCGGGATCTGGACCCGGACGCCACCTCCTCCGACCGCAACGCGGACCTGATGGTGACGCGGGGCACGGCCCAGACGGTGCAGCGGCTGGGCATCAGCACAGATAAATGCTGGGGCCCGGCGATGGAAGTGGAGCCCGGCTGCTTTTTCTGGACGCCCTTTCAGGTGGCCTGCCAGACGACGGGGAGCAAGCAGGACCCGGCGGTCTACGGGCGCTGGACCCCGCAGCCCTATGTGCTGGAGAGGGGCACCCGGGAGGCCATCGCCTATGTGCGGCCCCTCATCCTGCCGGATGGCACGGTCTACGGCGTCATCGGCACCGAATTGCTGGTGAATTATCTGGAGCAGCAGCTGCCTGCAGACGAGCTGCAGCACGGCGGGCAGGGCAGCTATCTGCTGGCGGTGACCCGGAACACGGTGGAAAATGCCGAGACGCTGGAGGTCACGGAGGTTTTGACCACCGGGAAAAACAAGGAGGAACAGACGGCGGAAGAGCTCCGGCTGGAGCGAGACGCGCTCAGCGGCAGCTGGACGTATCGGCTGGGCAAGGCTCAGCAGTGCTGCAGCGTCCGGCCGCTGAGCCTGTACAGCCGGAATGCACCGTTTGCAAACGAGAACTGGGTGATCCTCGGCGCAGTGGAGGAAAAAGCGCTGTTCGCGTTCTCCAATCAGGTGTGGAGCTGGCTGCTTTTGGCGGTGGCAGCCACGGCAGCAGTGGGGGTGCTGGGCTGCTTTATGGCCAGCCGCCAGCTGGCAAAGCCGGTGGCACAGCTCTCGGCAGAGCTGGCGGCGGCGCAAAAGGAGCACGGCAGCATCCCGGAATTCTCCTGCACCGGCATCCGGGAGCTGGATCAGTTTGCCTCCGCCATCACCCAGCTGAGCCGGGACAACCGCATGGCCGAGGCGCTGGAGCGCCGCCGCATCGAGCACGAGCGCGACTACGATATCCTCACCGGCCTGTACAACCGGCAGGCCTTCCGCCGGGCCTGCGAGGAGCTGTTTGCCCACCCGGAAAAGCTGGGCCACGCCGCACTGGTGATGACCGACCTCGACAACCTGAAGCAGATCAACGATACCTACGGCCACGATTGGGGCGACCAGTACCTCCGCCAGACAGGCCGCTGCCTTGCACAGAGCACCCCCGCGGGCACCCTCTGCGCAAGGCTCTCGGGCGATGAGTTCCTGCTCTTCTTCTACGGCTACCGCAGCCGGGGGGAGATCCGCCGGAAGCTGGAGGAGCTGCGGGAGGCTTTGCACGCCAGCACCTCCACCCTGCCCAACGGCAGCGAGCTGCACATCAGCATCTCGGCGGGCGTGGCTTGGTACCCGAAGGACAGCACCAACTACAACACCCTGAAAAAATACGCCGATTTTGCCATGTATCAGGTCAAGCACTCGGAAAAAGGCGAGATGCGGGAATTCGACGCTGGGATGTACAACCAGGAGGCCTACGCCCTGCAGACCCGAAACGAGTTTGAGGAGATGCTCCGGCAGGAGGCGGTGGACTACTACTTCCAGCCCATCTTCTCCGCCCGCAGCGGCCGGGTGGTGGCCTACGAGGCCCTGATGCGGCCCCGGATGCCCACCCTCCGCTCGCCGCTGGCCGTGCTGAAGCTGGCCCGGGAGCTGGGCCGCCTGTACGACATCGAGCGTCTCACCGTCTTCAAAGCCAGCGAGACCTTCCAGGACCTGCGCCGCAAGGGGCTCATCCGGGAGGACGCGCTGCTGTTCGTCAACTCCATCGCCAACGTCAGCCTGAACGATGCGGATGTACGGGAGTATAACAGGCTTTATGGGGATCTTCTCCCCGATTTCGTGGTGGAGATCACCGAGGAAGAGGAGCTGAACCTGAAAGAGCTGGAGCGAAAGCGGTATGTCCCCGGTGCATCGGGAACAGTCGCGCTGGACGATTACGGCAGCGGCTACAGCAACGGCAACAGCCTGCTGACCATCGAGCCCCGGTACGTCAAGGTGGATATCTCCATCATCCGCAACATCGACACCAATATGGATAAGCAGCAGTTCCTTACCGGCCTTGTCACCTACGCCAAGCCCCGCAGCATCCAGGTGCTGGCCGAGGGGGTGGAGACCATGGCCGAGCTGCAAAAGGTGCTGGAGCTGGGCGTAGACCTCTTGCAGGGCTACGGCTGTGCCCGCCCGGCCTTGGTGCCCGGGCCCATCGCCCCCGAGGCTATGGACGTCCTCCGGGAGGTCAATGAACAAAAGCGCTGGAAGACCGAATAATGCGCACAAAACCAAAAAGGCCCATCGTCGCTTGGACGATGGGCCTTTTGCTATGGCTTACTGGATGAAGCCCACAAAGATGGGGCAGAGCACAGCGGTGAGGACGCCTGCCACGGCGATGGAAAGGCCGCTCATGGCGCCCTCCACCTCGCCCATCTGCAGGGCCTTGCTGGTGCCCACCGCGTGGGCCGAGGTGCCGATGCCCACGCCTTTGGCGATGGGGTCGGTGATGTGGAACCACTTGCAGACGGATTCCGCCAGCAGGCTGCCCGCAATGCCCGTCAGGATGACGATGGCTCCCGTCAGGGCGGCAATGCCGCCCAGCTCGGCGGCCACATCCATGCTGATGGCCGTGGTGACGGATTTGGGCAGCAGGGTGGCGTACTGCTCCCGGGTCAGGTGCAGCGCCAGTGCCAGTGCCAGCGCACAGCCCAGGCTCACCAGCGTGCCCACCGAGATGCCCGCGATGATGGCGGCGGCGTTCTCCTTGAGCAGATCCCACTTTTCATAGAGAGGGATGGCAAGGCTGATGGTGGCCGGCAGCAGCAGGTAGTTGACCGGGGCGGCGCTGACCTTGTAATCGGCGTAGGGAATGTTCAGCACGCTGAGCAGAATGATGACAAAGATGGCCCCCAGCAGCAGCGGGTTGAAAAAGGCCTTGCCGGTGGCCTTGTTGATGAGGAAGCCCAGGGCGAAGGCGGCCAGCGTGAGCAGCACGCCCCAGGCCACCGAGCCGGAGAGAAACTCATTCAGCAGCTCCGTCATGGGGGACCTCCTTACTCTTGCGGCGGGTGAGCGCCTGGGTGGTGCGCCCGGCCGAGGCCAGGACGAGGACCGTTACCGGGACGATGGCGAGGACGATGGGCAGCAGCATATCGCCCATCTCGGCCCACAGCTCCATGACACCCGCCGCCGCCGGGACGAAGAGCAGCGGGAAAATGCCGGTGAGGAAGAGGCCCACCTCCTTGACCTGCTCCAGCTTGACAAAGCCCAGCTTGAGGGCCGCAAGGAGCAGGATTAGGCCGTAGACGCTGGCCGGGATGGGCAGCGGAAGGACGGCGTGCAAAACCTCGCCCAGAAAACAAAAGGCGAGGATGCGCGCAAACTGGAAAAGATAGTTCGTAAAGAAATCCCCCTTTGGAAGCGCCCGGCGGGTGTGCGCGGGCGGGTGACACGGAATGACGGGCCCGCCGCAGCGGGCGGTGCTAAGGTAACAGTATAGACCAAAACGTTCCAGCGCGCAACGGCAATACTTGCTAAGAATTTTTGCGCTTTCCGGGGAAATTTGGGGGCTTTGAATGGCGGCCGGGGGCAAAACGTTTGCAGCCGACAAAAAACGCCCCCGCAGACGCATCGCCTGCGGGGGCGCGGATGGCTTTTAGGGGGGCGTTTCCGGCGCGGGGGCGCTTACACCTTCTCGATGGTGATGCTCCACTCGCTGGTCATGGCCTCCTCGGGCTCCAGCACCTCGTGCTTGCCCTCCTCGTTGACGCTGTTGGCCCAGCCGTTCCAGGGCTCCATGCAGACGAAGCTCTCGGCGTCCTGCTGCCAGAGCACACCGTTGGAGAAGGTCTCGTCGGCGTCCACGGTCACCTTGTGGCCGTTGCCCTTGTCGGTGAAGCGCATGGGGAACTCCACGCCCGTCAGCAGGCGGATGGAGTTGTCCGCACCCTCCTTGCGGGTGAGGGTGATTTTGGCCGGGGCGGCGGGCTGCTCGCCCTTGGCATCCTCGGAGCAGGTGGCGCAGCGGATGTCAAACTCCACATTCTCCAGCGCAGAGGCCGTGAAGTAGGGGTGATAGCCGAAGCTGAAGGGCATCTCGGTATCGCCCTCGTTGATGACCGTCATGCTGATGGTGGCCTTGTTGCCCTCCAGATTGTAGTTCACCAGCAGGGTGAAATCGAAGGGGTAGAGGAACTTGGTCAGCGGGGTGGACTCCAGCACCAGCGTCACGCCGTCCGGGCCCACGCTGTCCACCTCCCAGGCGCACAGGTCGGCCAGACCATGGCACTCCATGGGGTAGGCCTTGCCGCCAAAGAGATGCACGCCGCCATCCGGGTTGCCGCAGCTGGGGAAGAGCACCGGCACGCCGAAGCGGGGGCGGTTGCACTCGGAGAAGTTGGGGCGGCGGGTCCAGATGTACTCGTCGCCGTCGAGGGTGAAGCCGGTGATCATGCCGCCCCGCTCGGGGGTGATGGTCAGGCTGGTTTTGGCGGCGGGGTCGGTGATGACGTACTGCTCGTAGCAGGCGCCGTTCTCGGTGATATACTGGGTGGTGATCTGATTCATAGTACAGCACTCCTGTTCTATAAAACCCTCTCAGTCTCGCATCCGCTCGACAGCTCCCCCGAAGGGGGAGCTATTGTGGCTTTGGATTTCGATGGCAAAAGACCTCGCCCCTCGGGAGAGGTGGCATCGCGCAGCGATGACGGAGAGGGTTCATCCTTTTACAAAACAACGCCATCCTTGAAGATGGAGATCTCGCGGAAGCCGTGCTTTTCGGCCTTGGTCTGCTCGCCGCCGGCCACACGGATGACGAGGTCCAGCAGGTCGTGGGCGGCTTCGTCGATGGACTTCTCGCCGTCGGCGATGACGCCGGTGTTGAAATCGATCCAGCCGCTCTTCTTCTGGGCCAGCGGCGTGTTGGTAGAGATCTTCAGGGTGGGAGCCGGGGCGGAGAAGGGGGTGCCGCGGCCGGTGGAGAAGAGGATCAGGTGGGCACCGGCGGCCGTCATGGCCGTGGCGGACACCAGATCGTTGCCGGGGCCGTAGAGCATGTTCAGGCCCTTGGTCACCACGGGGTCGCCGTAGCCGATGACGTCCATGATGGGGGCGGTGCCGCCCTTCTGGACACAGCCGCAGCTCTTATCCTCCAGCGTGGTGATGCCGCCCTGTTTGTTGCCCGGGGAGGGGTTGTCGTAGACCATCT
>RKCM01000159.1 GCA_014858325.1 Oscillospiraceae bacterium
GCCGCCGGGGTTCTGGCAGAAGGTGCGCACCTTGTTCTTCCAGGGCTTGGGGTAGCCGATGAGCTTGGACTCATACAGCACCTTGTTCACCTTTTCCATCACCTCGTTGCGGCACTCTACGCGCACGCCGATGTCCACGGTGCCGGGCTTGTGGGCGATGTGGTGCTCGGCGCAGATCTTCTCCAACCAGTCCGCGCCGCGGCGGCCGGTGCCGATGACGACGGTGTCCGCATAGACCGGGTGGGCCTCCGTCTCGCCCGGCTCCCGGATGAGGACGCCCTTGCACTCCTCGTTTTCGAGGAGGATGTTCTCGCACTCGGTGCTAAACAGCATCTCCACGCCGTTGTCGGCCAGATAGTTCTGGATGGCGAGGTAGAGCTGCTGGGCTTTCTCGGTGCCCAGATGGCGGATGGGGCAATCCACCAGCTTCAATCCGGCGTGGATGGCGTTTTTGCGGATTTCCTTGATGTCCTCGCCGGTGTAGATGCCCTCCACATGGGGGTCTGCGCCGAACTCCAGATAGATCTTATCGGTGTAGTCAATGAGCTCCTGTGCAAACTCCTCGCCGATGAGGGAGGGCAGATCGCCGCCCACCTCATAGGAAAGGCTCAGCTTGCCGTCGGAGAAGGCACCTGCCCCGGAAAAGCCGGTGGTGATGGCGCAGGTGGGGCGGCAGTTGACGCAGTGGCCCAGCTCTGCCTTGGGGCAGTGGCGCTTTTCCACAGGCTTGCCTTTTTCCACCAGCAGGATCTTCTTCTTGCTGCCGTGGCGCAGCAGCTCCACAGCGGTAAAGATGCCGGCCGGGCCGGCGCCCACGATGATGAGATCGTATTGGTTCTGATTCATAGCTCTTTTTATCCTTTACTTAAAATCAATTGTCTTCCCGCTCCACTTCCGCGCTCTCGTCCACATGGTCCAGCTCCACGGCGGTGGCTTCGGCGTCGGCGGGGGCCACATCGGGGGCGATGACGCCGTCGCCGTTCAGGTCACGGCCCGTGACGGCTTCCAGCACCGACTGGGTCTCCGGGTGCAGCTTCAGGAAGCGCTTGACGGCGATCATGGTGTACAGGGCGCTCAGCAGGTTCAGCGCCCCCTCCACGATGAGGATGACGCCAATGGCCATCACCAGCGTTTCCATGGCTCCAAAGGGGTCCACGATCATCACGATGCCCAGCACCACGCTCAAAAGCGCCAGCAGCAAAAAGCCTTTCCAGCTGCTGTACTCACAGCGGCGGAGCTCCAGCGCGTTCTGGATGCGGCCCAGACTGTCGAAGATGACGAAGAGACCGAACGCGATGGGCAGGATGCGCACGACGATGTCGCTGCGCAGGATGAGGAAGGCCCCCAGCCCCAGGCAGATCAGACCCGAGATGAGGGTGAGCTGGCTCTGGAAGATGCCGCGCTCCACGAGGAAGTACCGCACCAGCTGCACCACTGCGCAGACCAGCACCACGCCGCCCAGCGCATAGCAGACCACATTGAGGGCCACGCCCGGCACCATGAGCAGAAAAACGCCCAGTGCCAGGTACAGCACGCTCATCAAGATCAGGTTCCATTTCAGTTTTTTGCCCATAGGGATGCCTTCCTTTCCGTTTGTCGTTCTCTTTTGTTGTTACCGCTCCATGGGTTCGATGATGGTTTTGTGGATGCGTTTCATAAAGCCAAGGCTCAGCAGGACGCTGACCACCTCTGCGATGAGGAAGGACCACCAGACCATGTTCACATCGCCGGTCTTGCTCAGCAGCCAGGCTGCCGGGATCAGCACCACCAGCTGGCGGCAGACCGAGACGATGAGGCTGAACACGCCGTTGCCCAGCGCCTGGAACACCGAGCCCAGCACCACGCCGATGCCTGCCAGCAAAAAGTGGGGGCAGATGATGCGCAAAGCCGGGATGCCGATGGCCAGCATGGCGTCGCTGGCGGCAAAGATGCTCAGCACCTTACCCGGCGCAAACTGGAAGATGCAGAAACCGAGGAACATGATGGCCTCGGCGTAGCAGATGGCCAGCCGGATGGTCTTTTTGACACGGGCCGGGTCGCGTGCGCCGTAGTTGTAGCTGATGATGGGCACCATGCCGTTGTTGAGGCCGAAGATAGGCATGAAGACGAAGCTCTGCAGCTTGAAATACACGCCAAAGACGGCCACGGCGGTGGCGGAGAAGCCCATCAGGATCTGGTTCATGAAGAAGGTCATCACGCTGCCCACGCACTGCATGGCGATGCTGGGCAGGCCCACCACATAGATGCGGCGGATGGTCTCGGCGCTGGGGCAAAAGCCCCGGAAGCTGATCTGGATGTCCGGGTTCTTCTTCAGATTGAAGAAGATGGCACTGCCCGCACCGCAGAACTGGCCGATGACGGTGGCGACAGCCGCACCCGTGGTGCCGGAGAGCGCCTCGCCGCAGTAGCCAAAGATGAAGATGGGGTCGAGGATGATGTTGATGACGGCGCCGATGAGCTGGCTGATCATGCTGAGGTGGGTGCGCCCGGTGGCGGCCAGCAGCTTCTCGCTCATAGTCTGCAAAAACAGGCCCAGGCTGAACACACTGCACACCCGCAGGTAGCGGATGCCCTGCTCGGCGATCTCTACATCATCGGTCTGGGCGTAGAAGTAGGGGCGCATACAGGTCAGGCCGATGAGGAAGAAGACGGCAAAGCTGCAGAAGGCCAGAAAAATGCCGTTTTGGGCGGTCTTGTTGGCCCGCTCCTGATTTTTTTCGCCCAGGCTCTTGCTCAGCAGGGCGTTGACGCCCACGCCGGTGCCCACGCCCACGGCGATCATGACGTTTTGGAGGGAGAAGGCCAGAGAGACGGCGGTGAGGGCGCTCTCGCTGACGTGGGAGACGAAAACAGAGTCCACCACGTTGTACAGCGCCTGCACCAGCATGGACACCATCATGGGGACGCTGAGCTTGACCAGCAGGGGGTTGATGTCCATGGTGCCCATGATGTTCTCACGGGCGGCGGTTGCTTGATTTTCTTGCACGATTGCTCCTTTTGGTTTGTATGTTCCGTATTTTTGGTTGGTTCTATACCCGAAACGTGGGCAGGACAGCTTCCTGCCCTACCCACGTTCCTTCATTGTTTTTGTGCCGCCCGCTCCGGGGCGGCCGGGCTGTGCTCAGCCCTCGGTCTTCTCCTTGGCGGCCACGGCGTCCAGGATCATCTTCACGCAGGTCTCGCGGCCCAGGGCGGCGTTGATGGCCAGATCGTAGTTGTGGGCGTCGCCCCAGCGGTTCTGGGTGTAGTAGTTGTAGTAGGCCGCGCGGTTGCGGTCGGTCCGCTCGATCTCTTCCTTGATGCCCTTCTCGTCCTTGGCTTTCACCAGCGGGTCGGTCTTGGCCAGCTCCCGCCGCCACTCCACGGGGGCGTAGAGGAAGACGCGGAGCACATCTTTGCGCTCCCGCAAAACGTAATCGCCGCAGCGGCCCAGAATGACACAGGGGCCCTCCTCGGCCAGCTGCTTGATGATGCGGCTCTGCAGGATGAAGACCTGATCGCCCAGCGGCAACTCGTTGCCCATGGTGTACAGGCTGTACAGCAGGCTGTGGGTATGGCGCTTCTCGCTGGCGGCCACGGCCTCCTCGGACAAGCCGGAGTGCTTGGCAGCCATGGTGATGAGCTCCTTATCGTACAGCTTCACGCCCAGTGCATTTGCCACATCCTCTGCGATGTAGTTGCCGCCCGTGCAATATTCACGTCCAATGGTCACGATGGTTTTTGCCATAATGGATCTCCTCCTATGTATCTGTATGGTTCAACAGGCGGGGTGCCGGGCTGACCGGGAGGTCGGCCGGGCTTCCGCCCTGAAGATCGAGTTCAAACGCCTCCGGGGGCTTTTCGGGCACCGGGAGGCGGACCTCCGCCACCCGCATGGAGCCGGTCTGGTCCACGGCATAGACGCTGTAGCGCCCGCCCTGGGCCAGCTGCTCGGGGCCGAACCGCACGCTGCCGCCTGCGGTCCGCTCCATCCGCCGGAAGGTGCGGTGGGCGGTGGTGGCGTGGGCAATGCCGTCGTGGAAGCTGGCGGCCACCCAGCCGGAGAAATCCTCCGGCAGCGGGTCGCTCTGGCCCCGCTGGAGAAAGGCATAGACCCCCGGCTCCTCCCCTTTTTCCAGCTCACAGAGGGTGCGCTGGGGGCGGCAGACCTTGCTGCCCCGCTCCTTGGCCCGGAGGGCAATGGCCCGGCCGGTGAAGTAGCGCTGGAAATCCGTCAGGGCCATGGTGCAGTTCACGGCCCCGTCGCTGTCGGCAGTGGGGTCGTTGAGAAGGACAAAATCCGCCAGCACCGCGTCGTCGTGGCCGAAGCCCCGCAGGCCCATCCAGACGCCCACCGGGTCCCGCTGGCCCTTGAGCCGCCGCTCCACCCGCACAGCCACCGAGCAGCCGTCGTGGATCTGGGCCCGGAGGTCCTTCAGGTCCATCCAGGCCTGCCAGCAGGGGTAGCCGCAGCAGCCGGCGGCAGCCGCAGCAAAGGCTCCGTTGGAGGTGGTGTTGCTGGCCATATCCTCCATGGTGTAGGCCACCTCCTCCGGCAGGATGTCCTCGCCCCAGCGGTTCATCAGAGCCGCCATCACAAGGGGCAGGTCCATATCCCGGCCAAAGCTGGGGTCGTGGGCGGAGAGACAGTATTCCGGCAGGTAGAGCCGCCGGTTGATGGGGTGGCCCGCCTGCTTTTCCCAGGCCAGAGGCCGCACCGCCGCCGCCAGCAGTCGCAGCTCCGGGGTGATCTTTTCGTCGTTGGTGGAAAGGTTCACCTGCAGCTGCACCCCGGTGCCGCCGCCCGGAGAAGCCACCGTGACGGTGTCCCCCAGCAGGAAGACCAGCCCGTCGTCGCTCTGGGCGTTGGCGCTGCGGCGGGGGTAATCCGGGGCCCACTTGCCAAAGCTCATCCAGCCGGTCCAGGCGTTTCCGGCGTAGACCCGGCACCGCACCTCCACCATGGTGTTGTGGGGGGCGTAGGCGTTCCAGCTGACGTTCAGGTTGCAAAAAGCGGGCACCGCAAACTCCGGGGTGGTGTAGCTGCCGTAGGGCAGGTAGCGGCCCGCCGCGCTGTCCAGCACCACGCCGCCGTTTTCCAGCGCTACATTATCCAGCTGGCCCCGGGAGAAGGTTTCGGTGCCCTGCAAGACCAGATTGTTCCGCTGTTCCATGGCACAGTCCCTCCTTTCCCGGTCTCCGTAAAAAATCAAATCTGCGCCCTTACAGGCGGGGTTCTTCTTCGCCCTGCTCGGCGGCAAGCTCTGCCTCCAGCTGGGCGTCCTTCAGTTTGCGGATGTTCTCCTCGATGTGGAAGACGTGGTCGAGGTCGCCGTAGACGATCTGGCAGCAGACCTCCACCTGGAACCAGAAGCCGAACACCAGCATGAGCAGAAGGCCCAGCGGCACGCACAGGATGACGAGCCCCCAGAACAGGATGGTGACCAGCGACGCCGCCAGCGCGTGGGGCAGAAAAGCGATCATGCAGTTGAGGCTGTTCTTCACCGTCCGGGCAAAGGGCTGGTCCAAAAGCACCACCTGGGGCCAGAAATAGGCGAAGAGCATGTGGAAGATCAGCAGGTTCAGCACCGTGGCCACCCACATGCCCACCCCCACGTTGGTGCCGTGGTACAGCATGTTGAAGCAGAAATACACGAGGAAGATCTGCAGCGTGATCACCACGCAGTAGAATACGCCCGGCAGGATGCTGGCCTTGAAGTTCTGCTTAAAGGCCCGGCGGTAGGTGGTCCACCAGTAGCCCGCCTCGTCCCGCAGGGCCCGCAGCACGGTGTCATACATCCCGGCCAGTACGGGGCCTGCCAGAATGCCGCCCACTGCCGCCGAGAGCAGCATCACGGGCAGGCTGTTCATCAAAAAGCCGATATACACCAGGCAGATGACGGGCACAAAGCCCAGGCAGGTGAGCAGATTTGCCAGAAACATCCCGCTCATATCCCGGCCTACCAGCTCAAAAAAGCGGCCAAGGCCGGTCTTGCGGGGGGCGTCCTTCTCAACGCCGTGCCCGGCTTTGAAATCGTTTGCCGAAGGGAATAAACTCATGGGTTTTGGTTCCTCTCTTGCAGCGTTTGGGTGCATCGCGGATCGTCTCTCCCGCAAAGCACCATTGTGCTGTCTTTCTGATTATAAATATACCCGGATTTTGTGGATTTTGCAAGCTGCAAAGGGCCCCATTTGTAAAAAAAGTATTTTCTCTCCCTTTTTAGCCGGAAGTGTGTTACAATAAGCTGAGCCTTTTTCGGCTATCTGCAAGGAAAAAGAAGGAGGAATCCCTCATGAGCATTTTACGCACCATAGCCATGTTTGTCTATCTGTTTGGCTATATGATCGTCCACTACGGCGTGCTGCGCCGGGCCGAACGGCTGCTGGCCGCCGGGGACACCGAGGCCGTCCGCGCCATCGTGGTGCAGCACATCCCCCACTGGGCCAAAGGCATCCTGCGCGTTACCGGCGTGCAGCTGACCGTGGAAGGGCTGGAGAATATCCCGAAAAACACCGCCTGCGTCTTTGTGGGCAACCACCGCAGCTACTATGACATCCCCCTGCTGCTGGCCGGGCTGGACCAGCCCTACGGCATCCTCGCCAAGGAGGAGCTGGCGAAGATCCCCCTGCTCAACCGCTGGATGAAGCTGCTGGGCTGCGTGTTCGTCCAGCGCGACGACGTGCGCGCTTCCGTCCGGGCGCTGAACGATGCCTCCGCCATCGTGGAGAGCGGCCGCAGCTTCGTCATCTTCCCCGAGGGCACCCGCTACAAGGGCGAGGAGGGCGGCGCTGGCGAGTTCAAGGCCGGCGCCTTCCGCATCGCCGTCAAGGCCGGGGCCCCGGTGGTGCCGGTGGCCATCACCGGCGCACGGGCCCTGTTTGAGAACCACGGCAACCGCTGCTTCCCGGGCGCGGTGCACATCAAGGTGCTGCCCCCCATCCAGACCGTCGGCATGAGCCGCGCCGAGCAAAAGCAGCTGCCGGACGCGGTGCGGCAGACGATTTTAGCAGAGCTTTAACAGGAGAGCCTATGGCAAGTTACCGTTACGAGCGCGACATCGACCCCAAGGACCTTGCGCCCCGCAAAGAAAAACAATACACCCGGAAGGAAAAATGGGCCAACTGGTGGGATTATAATCTCAAGTGGGTCCTCCTCATCGGCATTGCCGCGGCCTTTGTGGCCTACACATTCATCGGGCAGTATTTCTTTGTGGATAAACCCGATTATAACATCGCCGTGGTGGCCCCCTACTACCTGCCTGATGATACCGTTACGGCGCTGCAAAACGCGCTGGCCGCCTACGGCGAGGATCGCAACGGCGACGGCAAGGTGTTGGTGACTCTGAACGTCTATACGCTGGACTACACGGACTCCGAGACGGAGACCGAGAGCGCCGCCTACCTGACCATGGCGGGCACCACCAAGCTGGCCGCCGACGTGCAGGGGGGCCTCAGCTCCATCTTTTTGCTCTACGACCCCGCCGGGTTTGAGGAGAGCACCGGCACCCTGCGCTATCTGGACGGCAGTCTGCCCGCCCCGGACAGCGACGACGACTGGTGGAACATGGTGTACCGCTGGACGGACTGCCCCGTACTGGCAGCCCTCGACCTGGGCGCGTACCGGGCCGACACCACCCACGCAGAGGGCGGCGACAGTCAGGAATATCTGGCACCGTTCTACATCGGGATGCGGGGCGCGTGGAACACCGCCACCGCCGACAACCTCGCGGGGGGCGAGGAGCTGTGGCAGGCCCTCACCGCCGGGGCCGTTTCCACGGCCGGGGAGGAGTGAGCCCATGCGGTTCCGTGTGGTTTCCCGCGGCAGGGCAAGCCGCTCGGCGGTGCCGGAGCGGCCGCAAAAGCCCGAAAACGCCCCTACGCCCCCCAAAGCCGCCGACCTGGACAACCCCTACGGACGGGTGTTTGGACAGGCGCGGAAGCGGGAGGATCTGTTGAAGTGAAGAACCCTCTCCGGCATCGCACAGCGATGACGGAGAGGGTTTTGTTATATACTTTTGTTCGTTTTACTGGATATGAATTTGAAAAATTATCCGCACGCGAACCACGGGGCTTTTGTTGTTTCCCCGTCCGGGTTATGGTATACTAATTTAGTATCTTGCAAATCTCCGATCCGAAAGGATGTGCAAACGATGGACGCACTGCAAAACGCCCGCGCCGAGATCGACGCGGTGGACGCACAGCTGGCCGCCCTGTTTGAGCGCCGGATGGCCGCTGTGCTGACGGTGGCCCAATACAAAAAAGAGCACGGTCTGCCCATCTTCGACGCAGCCCGGGAGGCCGTGGTGCTGGATCGATCTGCGGCCCGCATCCAGGACCCCGCCCTGCGCCCCTATTACCGCGACCACGTCCAGAACCTGATGGACGTTGCCAAGCAATACGAGGCCCAGGTGCTGGGCCGCAATCGCGCCGCCTATCAGGGGGTGGAGGGGGCCTTTGCCCACATCGCCCTCAAGGCGCTGTTTCCCCATGCGGAGGCCGTCAGCTTCCCCACCTGGGACGAGGTCTTCGACGCGGTGGAAAAAGGCGACGCCGCCCACGGCGTGGTGCCCTTTGAGAACAGCCACGCGGGGGATGTTTCCGCCGTACTGGACCTGTGCTACAACCACCCGGCCCTGTGGGTGGTGGGGGTGTATGATCTGCCCATCTCCCAGAACCTGCTCGTCCTGCCCGGCACCCAGCTGAGCGATCTGAAAATGGTGTACAGCCACCAGCAGGCCATTGCCCAGAGCGAGACCTTTTTGAAACAGTTCCGCCTGCCGGCCTCCGCCATGCCCAACACCGCCCTGGCGGCCAAGTTTGTGGCCGAAAGCGGCGATAAGACCAAGGCCGCCATTGCCAGCGCCGAGACGGCCCAGCTCTACGGGCTGGACGTGCTGGTGCCCAGCATCAACACCGACGGCGACAACACCACCCGCTTCATCGTCCTCAGCCGCGAAAAGCCCACGGCGGGCAATCGGTTCTCCCTGCTGTTCACGGTGGACAACAAGCCCGGCAAGCTGGGCGAGGTGATCCAGATCATCGGCCAGAGCGGCTTCAACATGGAGTCCATCAAGAGCCGCCCCATGCCCCATGTCCCCTTTGAATATTATTTTTACGTTGAGCTGGTGGGCGACCCCACCGCCGACGAGACCGCCGCGCTGCTGCGCGCGCTGAACGAGCCCTGCCGCACGGTACGGCTGTTAGGAGTGTATACAAAATGAGCGAATTGTTCGGAACCAAGCTCACCATGAATCTGGGCGAGCACAGCTATGACATCATCCTGAAAAACGGTGCCCTGGAGAACCTCTACCAGTTCGCCCGCCTCGACCGCCGGGTGGCCGTCGTCACCGACACCGGCGTGCCTGCCGCATACGCCCAGCGGGTGGCCGACCAGTGCAAGGACGCCCGCATCATCACCGTGCCGCAGGGCGAGGGCAGCAAGAGCTTTAAGGTTTTGGAGAGCGTGCTGCGCCAGATGCTGGACTTCCACATGGGCCGGGGCGACCTCGTCATCGCCGTGGGCGGCGGCGTAGTGGGCGATCTGGCCGGGTTTGCCGCCTCCATCTATATGCGGGGCATCGATTTCATCAACTGCCCCACCTCCACCCTCTCCATGGTGGATTCCTCCATCGGCGGCAAGACCGCCGTGGACCTGGACGAGACCAAGAACATCGCAGGCTCCTTCTGGCAGCCCAAGCTGGTCATCGTGGACCCGGATGTGCTGGCCACCCTCCCCCGCCGCCACTACATCAACGGCCTGGCCGAGGCGCTCAAGGGCGGCATTTTGGCCGACCCGGAGCTCTTTGCGATCTTTGAATCCGGCGACATCGACGCCCAGATCAACGAGATCATCTACCGCAGCCTCCGCTTCAAGAAGAACATCGTGGAGCAGGACGAAAAAGAAAAGGGGATGCGCAAGGCCCTCAACTTCGGCCACACCATCGGCCACGGCATCGAGGCCACCAAGGGCATCAAGGGCCGCCGCACCGTGGGCCTCTACCACGGCGAGTGCGTGGCGCTGGGCATGCTGCCCATGATCGAATCCAAGGCGCTGCAAAAGCGGGTCCGCGCCGTGTACCGCCGGATGGGCCTGCCCCTGCGCACCAGCTACAACAAGGAGAAGGTGCTGGCCGAGATGCTGCACGACAAAAAAGCCCAGGGCGGGCAGATCACCGTTATCAAAGTGCCGGGCCTTGGCTGCTGGCGGGCCGAGACCATCCCCGTGGAGGGCCTGCGCACCTTGCTGGGCATGGAGGACTGAGATGAAAAACACCTTTGGCAGCGCGCTGACGCTGACCATCTTCGGCGAGAGCCACGGCAAAGCCATCGGCGCGGTGCTGGACGGCATGGCCGCCGGCGTCCCGGTGGACGAGGCGCTGCTGGCCGCCTGCATGGATAAGCGCCGGGCCCGGGGCGACGGGCTTTCCACGGCCCGGGTGGAGGCGGATGAGGTCCGCTTCCTTTCCGGCGTGGTCAACGGCCACACCACCGGCACCGCCATTGCGCTGGTGATCGAGAACCAGAACACCCGCAGCGGCGATTACGCCAAAACGGCCGACCTGCTGCGGCCCGGCCACGCGGATTACACGGCCTACGCCAAGTACCACGGGTTTCAGGATGCCCGGGGCGGCGGGCACTTTTCCGGCCGCATCACGGCGGCCCTCGTAGCGGGCGGCTCCCTCGCGCTGGGGGCTCTGAGCCGGGCGGGCGTAGATATTTCCACCCACATCGCCCGGTGCGCGGGGCTGGCCGATACGCCTTTTTCCCTCAGCGACCCCGCCGCGCTGGCGGCGCAGGCCGAAGCGCTGGTGAACAAGACCGAGGGCTTTGCTCTGCTGGATGCCGCTGTGGAAGAGCCCATGAAGGCGGCCATCCGCGCCGCCGGGGCCGAGGGCGACAGCGTGGGCGGCGTGCTGGAAACGGCCATTCTGGGCCTGCCCGCCGGCATCGGCGAGCCCTACTTTGACAGCGTGGAGAGCGTGCTCTCCCACGCGGCCTTCTCCATCCCCGCCGTCAAGGGCATCGAGTTCGGCTCCGGCTTCGCCTTTGCCGACCAACGGGGCAGCGAGGCCAACGACGCCTTCCGCATGGCGGGCGGGCACATCGTCACCGCCACCAACCACAACGCAGGCATCAACGGCGGCATCTCCAACGGGATGCCCGTGGTCTTCCGCACCGCCGTCAAGCCCACCCCCAGCATCTACAAACCGCAGCAGACGGTGGATTACATCGCCAAAAAGGACGCCGACCTCTCCATTCAGGGCCGACACGACCCCTGCATCGTGCCCCGGGCCGCCATCGTGCAGACCTGCGCCGCCGCGCTGGCCCTTGCCGACCTGATGACGGTCCGCTACGGCACGGCCTGGATGGAAGACCCCACCGGCTACCGCAAGGAGGGCTGACCATGGAATACGGACTCATCGGCGGCAAGCTGGGCCACTCTTACTCCAAGCTCATCCACGAGATGCTCTGCGGCTACCGCTACGACCTCTGCCCCCTGCCCACCGAGGCCGAGGCACGGGCCTTTTTGAAAAAGCGGCTCTTCAAGGCCATCAACGTGACCATCCCCTACAAGAAGCTGGTCATGGAATATTGCACCTACATCGACCCCCGGGCCAAGGCCATCGGGGCCGTGAACACCGTCGTGAACAAAAACGGCCTGCTCTACGGCTACAACACCGATTACTCCGGCTTTGCCCACCTGTGCGAGGCCCACGGGGTGGATTTCAACGGGCGCACGGTGCTCATTTTGGGCACCGGCGGCACCCACAACACCACCAGCGCCGTGGCGCGGGACAAGGGCGCGGCCAAGATTTTGACCGTCAGCCGGAAGCCCGACCCCGAAAAAGGCGAGCTGAGTTATACGCAGGCCCTGACCAGCGGCGCGCAGATCATCATCAACACCACCCCCGCCGGGATGTACCCCCATGTGGGCGTATGCAACCTGGACGTGGCTGCCATGCCGGGCCTGGAAGCCGTTTTGGACGTCGTGTACAACCCCGACAAGACCGAGCTCATCCTCCGGGCGGAGGAAGCCGGGGTGCCCGTGGCTGTGGGCGGGCTGGAGATGCTGGTGGCACAGGCGGTGTATGCCGCCGAGTATTTCCTGGGCCGGACGTTCGAGGATGCGGCGGGCGAGATCGACCGCATCACCGCCGCGCTGCGCCGGGACACCCGGAACGTGGCCCTCATCGGGATGCCCTCCAGCGGCAAGACCACCGTGGGCCGGGCACTGGCGGAAGCCCTGGGCAAGCGGTTCGTCGATCTGGACGAGGAGATCGTCAAGGCCGACGGGCGCAGCATCCCGGACATCTTTGCCGCCGAGGGCGAGGAGGGTTTCCGCAAAAAGGAAACCGCCGTCATCGCCCAATTTGCAAAAGAGGGGCGGCAGCTGCTCTCCTGCGGGGGCGGCGCAGTGAAAAAGCCCGAAAACGTGCGGCTGCTGCGGCAGAACGGCGTGGTGCTGTTCCTCGACCGACCGCTGGACGCCCTGACCGTGGGCGGCGGCAGGCCCCTTTCGTCCAGTGCGGATGCACTGCGGACGATGTACGCCGAGCGCCGCCCGCTGTATCTGGCCGCGGCAGACGCCGTGGTGCCCAACGAAACCACCGTCGCGGACGCTGTGAAGGCGTCCATGGAGGCTCTGGATGAAATTTTTGATCATTAACGGCCCCAACCTCAACCTGATGCACTTCACCGAGCCGGGCGTGGCCGGGCAGATCGACTACAACGCCCTGCTGGATTATCTGGAAGTGTGCTGCCAGCAGATGGACATTGAGGTGGAGTTTTTCCAATCCAACCACGAGGGCGACCTTGTGGACGAGATCCAGTCCGCCGCCGGCCGGGCAGACGGCATCGTCATCAACCCGGGGGCCTACGCCCACTACAGCGTGGCCATTCTGGACGCACTGCGGGTGTGCGGCGTGCCCGCCGTGGAAGTGATGCTGAGCGAGCCGGACGGCCGCGAGCCCTTCCGCAATACGGACGTAGTCTCCTTTGGCTGTCAGGGCCATTTTATCGGCGAGGGCATCAGCGGCTATCTGCACGCCTGCACCTATCTGCTCCAGCTGCTGCGTCTGGATGGCAGCGGACACGCACATATCGTGATGTAAGAACCCTCTCAGGCACTGGCGTGCCAGCTCCCCCGAAGGGGGAGCCCTTGGCAGGCCGGGCCACTTTCTACGCTTATTTCAGAAATCGATAAAATTTCAGATTACAGGAAGGGACGTAAAATTCATGATCATTTCCACCAAAAAAGGGACCCCCAAGGTAGAGCTTGAAAAGATCGTTGATAAATTCGAGAAACAGGGCCTCGATGTCACCCTCATCACCGGCAAGGACTACAACGTCTTTGGTCTGGTGGGCGACACCACCAAGATCGACGAGCGGGACGTGCTGGCCAACCCCTGGATCGACAACGTGACCCGCGTGTCCGCCCCCTATAAGCGGGCCAACCGCCTGTTCCACCCCGCCGACTCCGTCATCGACTGCGGCGGCGTGAAGATCGGCGGCAAGGAGAAGATCGCCGTGATGGCCGGCCCCTGCTCCATTGAGAGCGGGGAGCAGGCCCTCCGCATCGCACAGGCCGTCAAGGCGGGAGGCGCAGCCCTCTTCCGGGGCGGTGCCTACAAGCCCCGCACCTCCCCCTACTCCTTCCAGGGTCTGGAGACCGAGGGCATCCTCGATATGGTCAAGGCCCGCGAGGCCACCGGGATGCCCATCGTCTCCGAGCTGATGAGCGAGGACCGCATCCCGGAGTTTGAGGAGTATGTGGACGTGGTGCAGATCGGCGCCCGCAATATGCAGAACTTCCAGCTGCTCAAGGCGGTGGGCAAGATGCACAAGCCGGTGCTGCTCAAGCGGGGCCTGTGCAACACCATCGAAGAGTGGATCATGAGTGCCGAGTACATCATGGCCGGCGGAAACGAGCAGGTCATCCTGTGCGAGCGCGGCATCCGTACCTTC
>RKCM01000157.1 GCA_014858325.1 Oscillospiraceae bacterium
TTCTTGGTGCTCATGCGGGTCAGAAAGCCATGAACTTCCTTGCGCTGACGCTTCTTGGGCTGAAAAGTTCTCTTCATGGTTGTATCCTCCGTAAAAACTCGTCCCCGGATGGGGTCATTCTGTGAGTCCCAAATGGGGACAGGCTTGCAATTCAACAGTATATCGCACACTCTGCCCTTCTGTCAAGCATTTTTTTCACTTTTCTGTCCGGTTTTCAGAAATTTTTCTGTGAAAAAGCTTTCAACTTTTTCACCCATTTCCCGTGGAAAACTCGGTTTCCACAAGATGTTGTGGCTTTTTTGCCCGTTGGACACAAGGTTTTTTGCCCCACGCGGGAGCGTCCTTTTTTATGTATTATATATTACTTATAATAATATAGACGCGGTGGGATTTTTGTGGTATACTAACCTGGTATCAGCAGCATTGTTGAAAACTTCAATGGAGTGGATGTTTTATGGATTCTTTCAAGGACGTTTTAGAGGCCGCCCAGGCGTACTGCAAGACGCAGATGGCCGAGCCGACGTACAATCTCTATATCGACGGACTGGAACCGATCAGCTTCGAGGATTCCAGCCACATCACCCTTTCGGTGCGCAACGACTTCATCTGCAAGATCGTGACGGACCGCTACCTCGGCCTGCTCAAGGAGGCCTTCAAGACCGTGCTGGGCTTTGATGTGGACATCACCCTGGTGGTGCCCAGCACCCCGCCCCACGAGGTAGTGCTGGCCCAGCAGTACGAGGCCAACCCCGCCTCCCCGCAGGGCAACTACGAGTTCACGTTTGAGAACTTCATCAAGGGCCCGTCCAACCAGTTTGCGTTCGCTGCTGCGCAGGCGGTGGCGGCCAACCCCTCCGGGGCCTACAACCCGCTGTTCATCTACGGCGGCTCGGGCCTGGGCAAGACCCACCTGCTGACGGCCATCCAGACCGAGATCAAACGCACCCACCCCGATTTCGTCATCATGTACGTCACCTGCGAGCAGTTCACCAACGAGCTGATCGCGGCCATCCGCGCGGGCAGCACCGAGGACTTCCGCATGAAGTACCGGGTGGCGGATCTGCTGCTTGTGGACGATATCCAGTTCATCGCCGGCAAGGAATCCACCCAGGAAGAGTTCTTCCACACCTTCAACTCCCTGCACGACGCCCACAAGCAGATCGTCATCGCGTCCGACCGCCCCGCCAAGGAGATCAAGAGCCTGGAAGAGCGGCTGCGCACCCGCTTTGAGTGGGGCCTGACCGCCGATGTGCAGCCGCCGGATTTTGAGACCCGGGTGGCCATCGTCAAGCGCAAGGCAGAGCTGCTGCACCTCGATCTGCCCGAGGATGTGGCGGAGTTCATTGCCAACCACCTGAAAAACAACATCCGCCAGCTGGAAGGTGCGGTGAAAAAGCTGAATGCCTACTACATGCTGGAGGGCATCCAGCCCGTCATCAGCGTGGCACAGAATGCCATCAAGGATATTTTGAACGAGACTCAGCCCGTGCCCGTGACCATCGAGAAGATCGTGGGCGAGGTGTCCCGCACCTTCAACGTCTCCCCCGCCGACATCCGGGGCACCAAGCGGAACGCCAACGTGGCCTCCGCCCGCCGTGTGGCCATCTACATCCTGCGGGAAGTCACCGGCATGAGCATGGAGGAGATCGGCCGGGAGTTCTCGGGCCGTGATCACTCCACCATCGTCTACTCCCTGAAGACCATGGAGCGGGATATGAAGAACGACCAGCACCTGCGGGAGACCGTGAGCGATATCATCAAGAACGTGAAGGCTTAACGGGAGAATCCGGCGCAAAAGTCGTACTGTTATGGAGTGACGAACCCCAAATATGGGGAAAAAGAGGGCCTGAAAGGCGAAAATGGAACAAGATGTTGTGGAAACGGGCCGAATCTTTCCACTCTTTCCACTGAGTTTTCAACATTCAACGTTTTCTTTCCACGTCCTTTGTGGAAAGAAGAAGGGAGCGGACGGTTTCCACAGCCCATTCACATTCCACTCACAAACCCGTGGAGAACCAAAAGCCTTGGCACCGCCTAGCAAAAACGGAGTTTTCCACATCTTCCCCACCCCCTACTACGATTACTACAACAAGTTCAATAGATAGAGCGGGTTTTGCAACACAGCCCAACGGCAAACGGATGCAAAACCAACCCCAAAGCAAAAGGAGAGACGCATTTTGAATATCATCTGCGACAAAACCCTTCTCAGTGCCGCCATCGACGGCGTTTCCAAAGCAGTCACCCTCCGCTCCACCATCCCCGTGCTGGAAGGCATTCTGCTGAAAGCCGAGGGCTTCCAGCTCACCCTCACCGGCTACGACCTGGAAATGGGCATCGTAACCACCATTGAGGCCAACGTCAAAGAGCCCGGCGAAGTGGTGCTGAACGCAAAGCTCCTGAGCAGCATGGTCAGCCGGATGCCCTCCGGCCAAATCACCATCCAATCGGCAGAAAACGGCAAAACCACCATCCAGAGCGGTGTGGCACAGTTCGAGATCCAGTCCATGCCTGCCAGCGATTTCCCCGAGCTGCCCAACACCGGCGCAGAGGAGACGCTGGCCATCCCCACCGGCACGCTGCGGGATATGATCGACCGCACCCTGTATGCCGTCAGTCAAGATGAGAAAAAACCGGCGCACACCGGCGAATTATTTGAGATCATGCCGGATAAGCTCACCGTGGTGGCGCTGGACGGCTACCGCCTGGCCATCGTGGAGCGGCCTGTCACCGCCGTGAAGGAGATCCGCATCATCGTGCCCAGCAAGACCATGACGGAGGTGGCCCACCTGCTGCCCAACGACGACGAGGAGCTGGTGCATATCTGCGCCAACCGCCGCTACGTCGTGTTTATGGCGGCAGGCTACACCATCATGAGCCGCCTGATCGAGGGCGAGTTCTTGAATTACCGCAACGTCATCCCGGGCGGCAGCCGCACCTGCGTGACGCTGGACACCAAGGAGTTCATCGAGACCATCGAGCGTGCCTCTTTGATCATTACAGAGCGTTTAAAAAATCCCCTCCGCATCAGTTTTACTGCGGGTAAAGTCGTGGTGCGCTGCCAGACCAATCTGGGCCGGGTCGTGGATGAGTTCGGGGCACAGTGCGAGGGTGAGGACGTGGAGATCGGCTTCAACAACCGCTACCTGCTGGACGCTCTGCGCAACGCCCGCACTGACCAGGTGAAGCTGGAGATCAGCGGCCCCCTGAGCCCGGTAAAGGTGCTGCCCGCCGAGGGAAACGATTTCCTCTATCTGGTGCTGCCCGTCCGCTTTAAGAACGATTGAGAGGCGTAACGATGCAAAAAATTCTCATTCATACGGAATTTATCAAGCTGGATGCCCTGCTGAAATACGCGGGCCTCTGTGAGACCGGCGGCGAAGCCAAGGAGCTGGTGCAGGGCGGTGCCGTGAAGGTGAACGGCGAAGTGTGCACCATGCGGGGCAAAAAGTGCCGCGCAGGCGACGTGGTGGAGCTGGACGGCCAGACCGTGGAAGTCGGGCGGGGACAGTAAATGCGTCTGCTCTCACTGGAAGTTGCCAATTATCGCAACATCACAAAGGCGGAGCTGACCCCGGGCCGGGAGCTGACCGTCATCTGCGGCAACAACGGCCAGGGCAAAACCAACCTGCTGGAAGCCATCTGGCTGCTGACCGGCGGCAAAAGCTTCCGGGGCGGCAAGGACGCAGAGCTGGTGCGGCGGGGGGAGCCCTTCGCCGTGCTGGAAGCGTCCACCCAGCGCGCACAGCAGCCCGAAGAATTCGGCGCTGAGGAGCCGGATGAGCCGAACCATATCCGGCTGACCATTGGCACCCCGGATTCCCCCCGCCCCGGCCGGACGGCTGCGGTGAATGGGGCACCCCCGAAACGGGCGTCCAGCCTGGCAGGCAGCTTCCCGGCCGTGGTCTTCGACCCCGGGCACCTGAGCCTGGTGAAGGGCGCGCCGGAGGGACGCCGGAAGTTCCTGGACGCCGCCCTCTGCCAGCTCTACCCCGGGTATCTGGCCCTTTACCGCCGCTATGTCCGGGCGCTGCAGCAGAAAAACGCGCTGCTCCGCCACTCCGCCACCGGGCGGGAACGGCCCTATGCCGAAAAGGCGGCGTTGCTGGAGGTGCTGAACGTGGAGCTTGCCCAGCAGGGCGAGGCCATCCAGCAGCGGCGGCGGGCTTATCTGGAACGGCTGGCTCCGCTGGCCTGCTCCAACTACGAGGAGC
Organism: Oscillospiraceae bacterium; assembly: GCA_014858325.1. Lineage (GTDB taxonomy): Bacteria > Bacillota > Clostridia > Oscillospirales > Ruminococcaceae > Faecalibacterium. The sequence continues at coordinate 4,212 of RKCM01000157.1, forward strand.
TTTCCAACGGGGCGGAGCGGCTGACGCTGCGGTATGCGGCCCAGTTTGAGCCGGGAGGGCTGGCCCAGCTGCTGCGGCAGCGGCAGCCCGAGGAGCTGCGGGCCGGACAAAGCCTTTGCGGCCCCCACCGGGAAGACCTGGAGCTGCTGCTGGACGGCCAGCCGGCCAAAGTGTTTGCCAGCCAGGGACAGCAGCGCAGCGTCGTGCTCAGCCTGAAAATGGCCGAGGCGGCGGCAGCAGCTTCCATCACCGGCGAGCACCCCGTGCTGCTGCTGGACGATGTGCTCAGCGAGCTGGACGATGGCCGCAAGCAGTATCTGCTGACCCGGATGCGGGAAAAGCAGACCTTTGTGACCAGCTGCGACGATACCGCTTTCCTGAAAACGGACGGCGAGGTGTATCGGATGAGCGGCGGCGTGCTGACCAAGGCCTGACGCAGAAAGGCGAAGAATTTATGTATTTCCATCTGGGCCGCGATTATGTCCTGAACGACCGGGACGTCATCGGCATTTTCAATCTGGAGACCACCACCATCTCCCCCCGGGGACGGGAGTTTTTGAACTACGCCCAGAAAAACGGGGCGGTGGTGAGCCTTTCCGATGAGCTGCCCCAGAGCTATGTGCTGGCCGATGCCCCGGTGGATACCGTCTATCTCTCCGAGCTCTCCCCCGCTGCCCTGAAGCGGCGGGTGGAAAAGCCGCTGGATTGAGCGGACGACAACAAAATGCTGTGATCGAGTTCTGAATACTTTGAGTATAGATTGAAATTCAAGACAAAAGGGAGAAAGGAAATGGCAGAGGAAATTATCACCAGTACCAATGCGGAGACCGTAACGGACCATGAGTACAACGCCAGCGAGATCCAGGTCCTGAAGGGACTGGAAGCGGTGCGCAAGCGCCCCGGTATGTATATCGGCTCCACCGGCGAGCGGGGCCTGCATCACCTGGTCTATGAGATCGTGGACAACGCCATCGACGAGGCGCTGGCCGGCTACTGTGACCACATCGAGGTCAAGATCCTGAAGGGAGACATCATTCAGGTCACCGATAACGGCCGCGGTATCCCCGTGGACATTCAGGCGGATACGGGCCTGCCCGCCGTCACCGTCGTGTACACCATCCTCCACGCGGGCGGCAAGTTCGGCGGCGAGAACTCCGGCTATAAGGTGGCCGGCGGCCTGCACGGCGTCGGCGCTTCCGTCGTCAACGCCTGCTCCGAGTGGCTGACCGTCAACGTCCGCCGCGACGGGCACGAGTACGAGCAGACCTTCCGCCGCGGCGAGCCGGACGGGGAGCTGAAGTGCATCGGCACCGTGGATGCAGGCTCCACCGGCACCCGCGTCACCTTCAAGCCCGACCCGGAAATGTTCAAGGACACCACCGTCTACAACTTTGAGACGCTGGAAAAGCGGCTGCGGGAGGAGAGCTTCCTGAATGCGGGCGTCAAGATCACCCTGACCGACGAGCGGGAGCTGTACACCCCTGTGCTGGAGGACGGCCAGGAGGGCGAGCCTACCTACCGCACCGAGGTGATGTGCTACGAGGGCGGCATCAAGAGCTTTGTGACCTATCTGGCCGAAAAGCGGGACCTGGAGGTGCTGCACCCCAACGTCATCTACCTCAAGGGCCAGACCGACCGGGGCATGGCGGAGATCGCACTGCAGTATACCTCCAGCTACAACGAGCTGCTGCTGAGCTTTGCCAACAACGTCAACACCCCCGACGGCGGCACCCACGAGGAGGGCTTCCGCAGCAGTTTGACCCGTGTGTTCAACGATTACGGCCGCAGCCACGGCCTACTGAAGGAGAAGGACGAGAACCTCTCCGGCGCAGACGTCCGCGAGGGCCTCATCTGCGTCATCTCGGTGAAGCTGCAGGAGGCGGAGTTTGAGGGCCAGACCAAGGCGAAGCTGGGCAATACCGAGATCCGCACGCTGGTGTCCAATATGGTCTACGCAAAGCTCATGGAGTTCTTTGAGGAGAACCCGGGCGTAGCCAAGGCCATCTTTGAAAAAGCCACCCAGGCCGCCCGCGCCCGGGCGGCCGCCAAAAAGGCCCGGGAACTGGTGCGCCGCAAGAGCGCGCTGGAGACCAGCCGGATGCCCGGCAAGCTGGCCGACTGCCGCGAAAAAGACCCCTCCCGCACCGAGATCTTCATCGTCGAGGGCGACTCGGCAGGCGGCTCGGCCAAGATGGGCCGCGACTCCGCCATCCAGGCCATCCTCCCCCTGTGGGGCAAGATGCTGAACGTGGAAAAGGCCCGGGCCGACCGCATCTACGGCAACGACAAGCTGATGCCGGTGGTGCTGGCGCTGGGCTGCGGCATCGGCGAGGAATTTGATATCTCCAAGCTGCGCTACGACAAAGTCTTCATCATGGCCGATGCCGACGTGGACGGCTCCCACATCTGCACCCTGATGCTGACCTTCTTCTTCCGCTATATGCGCCCCCTCATCGAGCAGGGCCATGTTTACGTTGCCCAGCCGCCGCTGTTCAAGGTGCAGAAGGGCAATACCATCAAGTACGCCTACAACGACGCCGAAATGGCCCTGCTCTCCCAGGAGATGCCGGGCGCAAAGATCAACCGCTACAAGGGCCTTGGTGAGATGAACCCCGAGCAGCTGTGGGAGACCACCATGAACCCGGAAAACCGCGTCATCGTCCGCATCACCATCGAGGACGCCGAGAAGGCCGACGAGGCCTTCAGCATCCTGATGGGCGACCAGGTCGAGCCGCGCCGCCGCTTTATTGAGACCAACGCACAATATGCGAAACTCGATGTTTGATTTACGGAGGAAACAATGGAAGAAGATTATGTGATGATACCGGGCAGCGGTACCAAGATGATCATCCGGGACGTGAAGAAAGAGATCGAGACCGCGTTCCTGGATTACTCCATGTCGGTCATCGTGGCCCGCGCCCTGCCGGATGTGCGGGACGGCCTGAAGCCGGTCCACCGCCGCATCCTTTACACCATGCACGAGCGCGGCAACGACCCCAGCCACCCCTACCGCAAATCCGCCGATACCGTCGGTGCGGTGCTGGGCTCTTACCACCCCCACGGCGACGCGTCGGTGTACGACGCCATGGTCCGTCTGGCCCAGGATTTCTCCCTCCGCTATCCGCTGGTGGATGGCCAGGGTAACTTCGGCTCGGTGGATGGCGACCCCCCGGCTGCCTACCGTTACACCGAGGCCCGCATGAGCAAGATGGCCGTCGAGATGCTGACGGACATCGATAAGGATACCATCAACTGGGACCCCAACTTTGACGAAACGAAGAAGGAGCCCAGCGTCCTGCCCAGCCGCTTCCCGAACCTTTTGGTCAACGGCAGCCAGGGCATCGCCGTCGGTATGGCGACGAACATCCCGCCCCACAACCTGGGCGAGGTCATCGACGGCTGCGTGGCCTATATCGAGAACCCGGACATCGACCTGCCGGGCCTGATGGAATACATCAAGGGCCCGGATTTCCCCACCGCCGGCATCATCATGGGCCGCAGCGGCATCCGCGCCGCCTATGCCACCGGCCGGGGCAAGATCACCCTGCGGGGCCGCGCCACCATTGAGGAGACCAAGAACGGCCGCACCCAGATCGTCATCACCGAGATCCCCTATATGGTCAACAAGGCCCGCCTCATCGAGAACATGGCGGAGCTGGTGAAGGACAAGCGGATCGAGGGCATCACCGGATTGAACGATGAGACCAACCGCAAGGGAATGCGGATCGTGGTGGATGTGCGCAAGGACGCCAACGCACAGGTCATCCTGAACCAGCTGTACCAGTACACCCAGCTGCAGGATACCGTGGGCGTCATCATGCTGGCCATCGACCATAAGGTGCCCAAGGTGCTCACCCTGAAGCAGATGCTGCAGAAGTACGTCGAGTTCCAGGATGAGATCGTCCGCCGCCGCACCCAGTACGACCTGAAGAAGGCAAAGGAGCGCGCCCACATCCTCGAAGGCTTGAAGAAAGCCACCGACATCGTGGATGAGCTCATTGCCACCATCCGGGCCTGCAAGGGCGGCATGGCCGAGGCAAAGGCCGCCATCATGGAGCAGTTTGGCTTCGACGACCCCCAGGCAGATGCCATCGTGAAATTGCAGCTGGGCCGTCTGGCTGGTTTGGAGATCCTCAAAATTGAAGAGGAACTGGGCGCGCTGCAGGCAAAGATCCGGGATTGGGAGGACATTCTGGCCGACGACGCCCGGGTGCTGGAGATCGTGAAGAACGAGCTGCTGGAGATGAAGAAGCGGTTTGGCGATGAGCGCCGCACCGAGATCCAGTCCGTCACCGGCGAAGTGGACATTGAGGACCTGATTGCCGAGGAGCAGTGTGTCTATACCCTGACCGAAGCTGGCTACATCAAGCGCCAGCTCAAGGCCACCTATCAGGCCCAGAAGCGGGGCGGCCGCGGCATTTCCGGCATGACCCGCAAGGAAGAGGACATTGTGCAGGAGATGTTTGTGGGCTCCACCCACGATTACGTCCTGTTCGTGACCGATAAGGGCCGCCTGTTCCGTTTGAAGGGCTACACCATCGCCGAGGGCAGCCGCACCAGCAAGGGCAGCAACATCGTAAACCTGCTGCAGCTGGCCGAGGGCGAAAAGGTGACCAATATGATCCGGCAGTCGAAGGACGCCGAGAGCGAGGGCGGCTTCGTGACCATGGTCACGAAGCAGGGCCTCATCAAGCGCACCCCGCTGGAGCAGTACGCCAATATCCGTAAGAGTGGACTCATCGGCATTGCGCTGAACGAGGGCGACGCGCTGGCCTGGACCCGCCTGACTTCCGGCCACGATATGCTCATTGTGGCCACCCGCAACGGCCAGGCCATCCGCTTCAACGAGGAGGACGCCCGCCCCATGGGCCGCAGCGGCCACGGCGTGCGTGCCATCAAGCTGGCGGAGGGCGACGAGGTCGTGGGCGTGTGCATCTGCCGCGAGGGCGGCACGGTGCTGACCGTGACCGAGAACGGTAAGGGCCGCCGGACCGAGACCGACACCTACCGCATCACCGCCCGCGGCGGCAAGGGCATCCGCAACTACGACGCAGCCAAGGATAAAGTAGCCGCCGTGAAGATCGTGGATGACATCGACGATATCCTGCTGAGCAGCCAGGAGGGCATCATCATCCGGCTGCACGCCAACGAGATCCCCATCCAGAGCCGCTACGGCTCCGGCGTGCGGGTGATGCGGCTGGGCGAGAACGACAAGGTAATGGTGCTGGCCCGTACCGACCACGACGACGACGCCCAGACCGAGACCGTAGAGGCCGAGGAGGGCGACGAGCCCACCGCCGAGCAGCTGGCTGCCATGGAAGCCGCCGATGAAGCATCGGCGACTGAGGCCCCCGAAGCAGAAGAATGAGCACTTGCCTCTCCTATCAGGAGAGGTGGCACGGCGTGAGCCGTGACGGAGAGGTTTCGTCTGACACAAAACCTCTCAGGCGCTTCGCGCCAGCTCCCCTACAAAGGGGAGCCAAGAAGGGCGCAAAAGTTAGCCTGGACTTTCTGCTGGAAAACATGATAGAATAAGAAAAACAAGCCCGGAATCAGAAAATGCTCTGGTTCCGGGCCTTTGTTTCGGGTTTGATCGGGTCAACTTCAGGAGGAGATCAATATGGAGTGGAGTTTCGTCTTTTTCCTCAACAGTGGGCTTTTGGGCGTGGGCCTTGCCATGGACGCTTTTTCGGTCTCGCTGGCAAACGGCCTGCACGACCCCCACATGAGCCGCCGCCGGGGCACCATCATTGCGGGTACCTTTGCCGGTTTTCAGGCGGCGATGCCCATGCTGGGCTGGGTCTGCGTACACACCATCGTGGAGCTGTTCTCATCCTTTGAGACCTTCATCCCCTGGATCGCGCTGGCTCTGCTGGGCTATATCGGCGGCAAGATGCTGGTGGAGGGCATCAAGGGCGAAGAAGCCGAGGAGGCCGCAGAGCTCAGCGCGGGCGCACTCTTTGTGCAGGGGGTAGCCACCAGCATCGATGCCCTTTCCGTCGGCTTCACCATCTCGGAATACGGCTGGCTCATGGCATTGGTCTGCTCCCTCATCATTGCGGTGGTAACTTTCTTTGTCTGTACGGCGGGCCTGAGCCTTGGCAAAAAGTTTGGCACCAGACTCTCCGGCAAGGCGTCCATCCTGGGCGGCGTCATCCTCATTGGCATTGGGCTTGAAATTTTTATCACGGGCGTATTGGGCTTGTAAAACTGCAGAATAAAATAACAAAACGCGCAGCAGATGCAAAAATCTACTGCGCGTTTTATTGTTCCACGGGGAACATCAGGATTCCGGCTCAAAATAATCGGCGTATTCCTCGGTGAGCTTGGAGCCAAGGCGGCGGATGCCGCCGTAGAGGTGGCGCTCCACCAGCGGGTCAAAGGCGGCAAGGTCGCACCGCTCGATGGCGTCGATGAGGTTCTGGTGGTCGGCAATGACCTCGGCAAGGCCGCCGGTGGTGAGGGTGTCCAGCATACGGAAGCGGCTGTAATCGGCGTGGGCATTCTGCAGGTTGCCCCACAGGTACATCTTGCCCATGGCGGAAAACCACGTCTCGTGCAGCAGGGTGTCGGCCTCATACAGGCGGTTGAAATCCGGCGTTTCGGCCCGGGCGAGGGCGGCGTAGGCCTCGGCCCGCCGCCGGATGAGGGCCCGGTGCTCCGGGGTGCAGTGGGGGGCAAAATCCCGCAGGACCTTGGCTTCCACCGCGATGCGCTCGTAAATCAGCTCATCCACGATCTCCCGGTTGAGGCGGGTGACGGTGGTGCCTTTGTAGGGCACGATCTTGACGAGGCCGTTCTCCTGCAGGCGCTGCAGCACCACCCGGATGAGGGTGCGGGGCGCACCGAACCGGGTGCAGAGCGGATTCTCGCTCAGCAGGCTGCCCGGGCGGAGGGTCAGGTCGATGATCTCCCGCTCCAGCACAGCGTAAATTTCAGCATCGGTCTTGTACTGTTCCATAATCCTCACCTGAATAAATTCCAAGCATCTTCGTCTGGCTTCGGCAGCGCAAACTCCATCTTCTCCCCCGTTGCGGGGTGGCGAAAACACAGGCGGGCGGACTGCAGGGCAATGGCACCTTTGCAGCGGCTGCCGTATTTGCCGTCGCCCCAGAGGGGGTGCTTCCGGGAGGCAAACTGCACCCGGATCTGGTGGGTCCGCCCGGTGTGGAGGGTGATGTCTGCCAGGCTGAAGGGGCCGTTTTCGGTCTGGGCCGTGGCGGCGATGCGATATTCCAGAACGGCCTCCCGTACCCCCTTGCGGGGCTTTTTCACCGGGAAGACCCGGCCCTTGCGGCTGTCCTTGAAGAGATAGTCCCGCAGCAGGCCCTCGGCGGGGAGGGCTTCGTCCGGGCCGCCTGCAAGGACAGCCCGGTATTGCTTGAGGAAAGAGGGCGCGGCGGGTTTCCCCTCGTCCCGGCCGTCGAGCACGGCATAGGCTTCCTGACTTTGGGTGACCTGGCGGCTGAGGACCGCAGCGGCAGCGGGCGTTTTGGCATAGACCATCAGGCCGCTGACGCCCACATCCAGCCGATGGATGACGCCCACGTAGGCGTCGGGGGCTTCCCACAGCTGACGCAGCCGGGCGGGCACGCCCTCCTCGCTGGAAAGTCCGGCAGGCTTATCCACCACCACGAGGGTGGCGTCTTCGTATACAAGAAAACTCACAGCTTGCCCTCGTCCAGCAGAGCCTTTAATTTCAGCACACCTGCAATGGTCTTACCGTCCTTGATCTCGCCGCTCATCACCATCTCATAGGCCTTTTGCAGGGGGACGCGGTCGGGCGTCAGGAACTCGTCGGCGTCCAGATGCATCTGGGTCTTGTGCAGGCCGGTGGCTACCCACATATAGATGATCTCGGTGTCGTAGCCCACGGTGGGGTAAAACTGGCCCAAGGAGGTGTAGTGGTCGGCCGTCAGGCCGCACTCCTCCTCCAGCTCCCGCTGGGCAGCCTTGAAGGGGTCCTCCCCTTTTTCCAGCTTGCCGGCAGGCAGCTCCCACAGCTCCTGCTGCATGGCATAGCGGAACTGCCGCACCATGCAGAGGGTGCCGTCCTCAAAGTAGGGCAGGATGCACGCGCCGCCGTGGTGGTGCACCACCTCGCGGCCGGCCGTCTCGCCGTTTTCCAAAAGGGCCACATCCTGTGTCAGGGTGATGACCCGGCCCTCGAACAGCACCTTGCTGGAGAGCGTTTTTTCGTAGTGTACAGCGTCCATGAGCGATGTCCTTTCCTCCCCGCGCGGGGAACGATATCACATCCAGTTTACGGCAAAACCTGTCATTTTGTCAATGAAAAAGTAAGGATTTATTTAGAATGGAAGGGGTTTGTTACGACAATCTTTGTGAAAAAATGCAACATGGTACACATCCGCAAAAAACCGCCAAAAAAAATCTTGAAATTTTGTAGTGTTTTGCCAGTGGGTTTGCATTTACTTTGGGGGCGGAATTTGCTAATATATTATATGAGCAATAGTGCCTTTACGGGGTTCTCCGGCCCCGCGGGGGGCATCATTGCCTCGCGCAAAAGGTACCAAATTCTGAACAATGGAGGAAGAAAAATGCCTAGAGCAAAGCAAACCATGGATGGCAATACCGCTGCCGCCCATGTAGCATATGCCTACACGGACGTGGCTGCTATCTACCCCATTACCCCTTCTTCTCCGATGGCTGACTCTGTGGACCAGTGGTCCGCAGCCGGCCAGAAGAACATTTTCGGCAACCAGGTCAAGGTCGTCGAGATGGAGTCCGAGGCCGGCGCTGCAGGCGCTGTGCACGGCTCTCTGGGTGCAGGTGCTGTTACCACCACCTTCACCGCATCTCAGGGCCTGCTGCTGATGATCCCCAACATGTACAAGATCGCTGCGGAGCAGCTGCCCTGCGTCTTCGACGTTTCGGCTCGTACCGTTGCTACCCAGTCTCTGAACATCTTTGGTGACCACAGCGACGTCATGGCCTGCCGCCAGACCGGCTTTGCAATGCTGGTCGAGAGCAGCGTCCAGGAAGTTATGGATCTGTCCCCTGTTGCCCACCTGGCAGCAATCGAGGGCAGGGTCCCCTTCCTGAACTTCTTCGATGGCTTCCGTACTTCTCACGAGTACCAGAAGATCGAGAAGTGGGACTACGCCGATCTGAAGGAAATGTGCAATATGGAGGCTGTCGAGGAGTTCCGTGCCAAGGCTCTGAACCCCGAGCACCCCAAGATGCGCGGCTCCCACGAGAACGGCGACGTCTTCTTCCAGCATCGTGAAGCTTGCAACTCCGTGTACAACGCTCTGCCCGCAGTGGTCGAGAAGTACATGGGCAAGATCAACGAGAAGCTGGGCACCAACTACGACCTGTTCAACTACTACGGCGCACCCGATGCGGACCGCGTCATCGTGGCTATGGGCTCCATCTGCGACGTGGCCGACGAGGTCATCGATTACCTGAACGCCAAGGGCGAGAAGGTCGGTATCGTCAAGGTCCGCCTGTATCGTCCCTGGGTCTCTGCTTCCCTGCTGAAGGTCCTGCCCAAGACCGCCAAGAAGGTGGCGGTGCTGGACCGCACCAAGGAGCCCGGCTCTCTG
>RKCM01000201.1 GCA_014858325.1 Oscillospiraceae bacterium
TGACCCTTGCGCTGCGTCTGGCGCAGGGCAAGGTGCCCGCCCACACAAAGCCCCTCGCCGCCGCGCAGCAGCAGGACGAAGCCGCCCTTGCTGCCCTGAACGAGGCGTTTCTCGCAGAGTAATCGGTAGGGGAGTGTGGCCGAATGGCCGACGAAAAAACAAGCTGCGTGCTCCGCCTGTTTGGGGCCCAGCCGGGGCAGCTGGCCGGGGCTGTGGGGCAGTTTTTGCCCCAGTGGCAGGCCAGCGCCCAGTGGAAAAGCCGGGGCGGGGAGACCCTCCTTGCCCTGCAGGCAGCCAGCCCGGTCGGGCTGAAAAAGGCGGCCCAGAGCCTCCGGGCCCGCCTGCCCGATGCCCTGTACGGGGCAGGGGATACCAGCCTTGCCGCCGCAGCGGTGGACGCGCTGGAGCACCACAACAAGCTGCTGGTCTGTGCCGATGCCGCCGCCGGGGCCCTGCTGGAGCAGCGGCTGGAGACCGTGCCCGGGGTCGAAAAGGTCTACGATTTTGGGGCCGTGAGCTACGCCCACCCCAAAACAGGCCCTCTTATGGAGAAGCGGGCCCGCCAGCGGCTGGACCGCACCCCCGGCCGGGAGGACGATCCCGCCCGGCGTGCATTGGCCCGGGCCCTTGCCGCCCGCCGGGTGGTGGGAGCTGAGCTTTCGGCAGCCTGCGGCGCGGGGGAAAACGGCGCGCAGATCCTTGTCCTTGCCACCCGGAAGGGCTGCTGGATGCGCACCGTGCCCGCCGGGGAGAACACCGCCCTCTGGCTGCTGGACCTCATCCGCAGGGCCGCAGCCGGGCTTCCGCAGGCGGAGGGTACTTCCTTTCTGCCTGCCCATCCCCAGCGCCGCAGGGGCCGCAGAGCCTTTCTCCTGCTGTGTCTGGCAGCTCTGGCCGTCGGCGGCTGCTGGTACGCCACGGGCGGGGATTGGCAGTTGCTGCTGGAATTGCCCCGCCGCATCCGGCAGCAGGGCTGGGAGGGTGTAAAGGATTTCTGGCAGGCGTATCAGCCGAAAGCCGGTGTAAAACTGATATAGACAGCACAAAACCCCGCCGCGTGAGAGAGGTTTCTCAACGCGGCGGGGTCTTTGTGTTAAAATACAGGCAGCAGTTCAAACTGCGTTACAGCTGGCTCTCGTACTCCTTGCGGTAGCCTTCCAGCTCCTTCTGGTTGCCGTAGACGAAGTGGCCGTTGGCGATCTCCGTCCACACGGGCTGATCCACGCTGTAATCGTGGATGGAGGGGTCGTAGACCAGCAGCTTCTTCTGCTTCTCCAGGCCGGGGTCGGGGATGGGCACGGCGCTCAGCAGAGCCTTAGTGTAGGGGTGCAGGGGGTGGAGGAACAGCTCTTCTGCCTCTGCCAGCTCTACGATGCGGCCCTTGCTGATGACGGCGATGCGGTCCGAGATGAAGCGGACCACCGAGAGGTCGTGGGCGATGAACAGGTAGGTCAGCCCGCGGGTCTTCTTCATCTCGTTCAGCAGGTTCAGCACCTGTGCACGGATGGAGACGTCCAGTGCCGAGATGGGCTCGTCGGCCACCACGAACTCCGGCTCCATGACCAGTGCCCGGGCAATGCCGATGCGCTGGCGCTGGCCGCCCGAGAACTCGTGGGGGAAGCGGGAGGCAAACTCCGGCAGCAGGCCCACCTCATGCAGAGCGTTCATCACTTTTTCGTGCAGGTCGTTCTGGTCCTTGTACAGGTGGTGGTTGAGCAGGCCCTCCGCCACGATGTACTCCACCTTGGCACGCTCGTTCAGGGACGCCATGGGGTCCTGGAAGATCATCTGCACCTTGCGGATGACCTCGCGGTCCAGCTCTTTGGAAATCTTGCCGTTGATCTTCTGGCCCTTGAAGAGGATGTCGCCGGCGGAGGTGGGGTTGATGCGGCAGATGGCACGGCCAATGGTGGTCTTGCCGGAGCCGGACTCACCCACCAGCGAGAAGGTCTCGCCCTTGTAGATGTCAAAATTGACGTGGTCCACGGCCACAAATTTCTTCTTGCCGGAGCCAAAGGTGATCTGAAGGTCTTTCAGCTCAATCAGCTTTTCGCGTTCAGCCATTGAAGTTGGAACCTCCCATCTTTCCCATTTTCTCGCGCAGGTTCTGGATGGAATGCGGCCGCTCCATCTTGGGGGCGCGCGGGTCCAGATACCAGGTCTTGGCTGCGTGGGTCTCGCTTACCTGGAAGAACGGAGGTTCTGCCACAAAGTCGATGGCCAGCGCGTGTTTGTTGCGGGGCGCAAATGCGTCGCCCTTGATCTCGTTGAACAGGTTCGGCGGGGTGCCGTCGATGGTGGGCAGAGCTTCACCCTTGGTGCCCAGCTGGGGCAGAGCCTGCAGCAGCGCCCAGGTGTAGGGGTGCCATGCGTCGTAGAAGATCTCCTCCACGGTGCCGTACTCCACGATCTGGCCCGCGTACATCACGGCCACACGGTCCGCCACGTTTGCCACAACGCCCAGGTCATGGGTGATGTAGATGACGGACATGCCCAGCTCCTTCTGCAAGTCACGGATGAGCTGCAGGATCTGTGCCTGGATGGTCACGTCCAGGGCGGTGGTGGGCTCGTCGCAGATCAGCACCTGCGGGCGGCAGGCCGCCGCAATGGCGATGACCACGCGCTGGCGCATACCGCCGGAGAACTCGTGGGGGTACTGCTCGTACCGGCGCTCGGGGTCGGGGATGCCGACCTTTGCCAGCATCTCGATGGCAGCCTTCTTGGCGGCCTCGCCCTTCAGGCCCTGGTGATGCTCGATGCTCTCCTGGATCTGCTTGCCGATCTTCTTCAGCGGGTTCAGGCTGGTCATGGGGTCCTGCATCACCATGGCGATCTTTTTGCCGCGGATGCCCAGCCAGTCCTTCTCGGTAAACTTGGTCATATCGCGGCCCTCGTACAGGATGGAGCCGCCGGTGATCTTACCGTTCACGTCCAGCATTCCCACGAAGGTCTTGGTAAATACGGATTTGCCCGAGCCGGACTCACCCACGATGGCGAGGGTCTCGCCGTCGTACAGGTCCAGCGAACACTTGCGGATGGCGTTCAGCTTCTTGCCCCGCAGGCTAAAAGTGATCTCCACGTCTTTGGCAGAGATAATCGGTTGTCTATCCATGTTTCTGATTTTCTCTCCCATCTAATTAAACGTGATTGCGCGGGTCGGCTGCGTCCGAGAATGCGTTGCCCATGATATAGAACGAAATGGAGATGATGGACACGATGGATGCAGGGAAGACCAGCAGGTAGGGGTAATCCAGGAAGAAGCCGCGCACCTTGCTCAGGATCAGGCCCAGAGACGGCGTCTCGATGCCCAGGCCGATGCCCAGGTACGAGAGGGTGGACTCCAGGTTGATGGTGGCAGGGATGCTCAGGGCCATGCGCAGGATGATGACGGAAACCAGGTAGGGAAGGATGTTCTTGGTCAGCACGCGCCACAGCGGGGTGCCCAGGCACCGGGAGGCGAGGTTGTACTCGCGGTCACGGAACATGAACACCATGTTGCGCACGCGGCGGGCCATCACCAGCCAGCCGATGGCGATCATGGACACGGCCATGATGGTGAAGCTCTGGCCGACCACCAGGGCGATCAGGGTCATATAGATGATGTAGGGCACGTTGTCGATCAGGTTGTACAGCTCGGTGAAGAAGCGGTCCAAACTGCGCACATAGCCCCAGATCAGGCCGATGATAACGCCCAGGATGCTCTCGCCCACGGCGACGATCAGAGCCAGACGGATGGACACCTGGGTGGCGTACCACACCTGGCACCAGTAGTCGCGGCCCAGGTTGTCGGTGCCGAACCAGTATTCGCTGTTGGGCGCAATGAAGGCCTTGGACGAATCGGTGATCAGGGTCTGGTAATCGTACTTGCCCACGGCCAGCGCCACGAAGGAGAAAATGACCAGGAACAGGAAGAGGAACAGGCAGACCACTGCCATCTTGTGCTTGAGGAAGTTCTGCACCACAGAACCCCAGTAGGAATAGTTGGAATAGCCGACGCGCTCGGCCTCCTCGGGCGAATATTCCACGAAGTAGAACAGATCGTCCTGCTTCTTGCCCTCAAAATCAGATGCCTTAGCCATCAGCGAGCTTCCTCCTTTCCGGTGAGAGTAATGCGGGGGTCAACGATCATCATCAGCACGTCGCCCAGGAAGACGCCGGCGATGCCCAGCACTGCGTAGAAGATGACCAGCGTCTGCACCACGTTCAGGTCGTAGCGCTGGATGGCGTCGGTCAGCAGGGGGCCCATGCCGGGCACCGAGAAGAACCGCTCCATCAGCAGCGAGCCGCCCACCGTCAGCAGGATGGACTGGGGGATATACTGCACCATGGGCACCATGGCGTTGCGCAGCACGTGCTTGAACATGATCTCGCTGGAGCTCAGGCCCTTGACGCGGGCCAGCTTGATATAATCGCGGGTCAGCTCATCCACCATGTAGCGGCGGGTCCACAGGGCATAGCCCGCAATGGACGCCAGCGACAGGCAGACGATGGGCAGCACGCTGGAAGGCCCCACATTGCGGGTGGAGTACAGCGTGGGGAAGCCCAGATACTTGGAGCCGAACACCAGCACCAGCGAGTAGGACACCAGAGAGGGGACGGCGTTGACGAAGACGGTGTAGGCCGTGCCGACCCAGTCCAGGACCTTATCCTTGAAGGCAGTCTGGAGGATGCCCATCAGCACGCCCACCACCAGCGAGATGCCGGCGGAGATGAGGCCCAGGCGCATGGAGACGCCGAACTTTTTGCCGATGACCTTCACAACGGTGGCGCCGTTCTGGATGCGGCGGGACGTGCCGAAATCCAGATGCAGCAGGTCGTTGTAGAAGTTCAGCAGCTGGGTGCCGATGGGGTCTGTCAGACCGGCGGCTTCCAGTGCTGCGTATTTCTGCTCCTCGGTAAACTTCATCAGCTGTTCCTCGGTGAAGTAGTAATCCGTGGGCAGGCAGCGCATCAACAGGAAAACGATGGTCGCGATCAAAAGAATCGTAACAAGCGACTGCGCCAGCCGCTTAACCGTGTATTTTAACATGAGTACCGAACCTTACTTTTTTTATTGGATTGTGCGGGACAAAGGCTTACTTGGAAGCTGCGTCGAAAGCAGCGGCAAATGCCTCGTACTCCTCGGTGGTGTAGCCGTCGCCCTGGCGGGTCTCCCAGTTGATGGCCTTGTAGTTGCAGGGGCCGTACATGGCGTTGATCTTGGTGTACTCGTTGACGTGGGTCAGGCACCAGAGCACCTCGAACAGGCAGGGGATGCACAGGGCGTTGTTCAGCATGCAGGCCTCAGCCTTGGCAAAGGCAGCGTAGCGGGCGTCGGTGTCGGTCACGATGGCCTTGGCCTCGGTGACCAGATCGGTGAACTCCTGATAACGCTCCAGCAGGTCCTTCTGGTAGTCCTTCGGGTCCTTTTCCACCGCTGCGATCCAGGAGGTGGTCTGTGCGTAGTAAGCGTTGTCGTCGCTCAGCACTTCCTGGCCCAGGAAGTTGACGGGATCGCCGAAGTCGGCGCCCCAGCCGTTCTGCAGGATGGAGTGCATCTGGACGTTACGGACCTCCTTGTACAGAGAGGAGACGTAGGTGCCGATGTCCAGCACGATGAAGTCATCGCCGAAGCTGTCGGTGAAGCACTGCTTCAGCACGGTAGCGGTATCCAGAGCATTGGTATCGCCGCTCTTGATGTAGTGGTAGCAGTGGACGGGGAAGGTAACGCCGATGGCGGAGAGCTCCTCCATGGCCTGCTTCTTCAGGTCGGCGATGTCGCCGTTGTTGGCACGCAGACGCTTCATGGTCTTGCCATCGTAAGCTTCCTTGTCCAGGCCCATCTCCTTGGCCACCAGAGTGGTGTACTCCTCACCCTTGGTGTTGTAGCAGACGCCGGGCATGGTGTAGAAATCGTTCTCGCACTTCAGGGGGTTGATCTTGTTGGTGCGTGCGTAGTAGTTCACCAGGTTCAGGCCCTTGTAGAAGCACTGACGGAAGGCGAAGTTGGCCACAGCCTTGTTCCAGTTCTCATCCAGGTTGCCGTTCTCGTCCTTGCGCTGGAAGTTCAGGTGCATCTGGTAGCTGTACTTGGTGGGGCGCTTCTCGCACAGGTATGCGTTGTGAGCGTTGTTGGAGTCGCTGGTGATGGTGGTCAGGTTGGACTCGGTCAGGTCGATGTTATCCACCTCGCCGGCCTCATACAGCTGCAGGCCGATGGACAGGTCGCTGATCATCTTGACGGTGTGGTGCTCAAAGCGGGTGCACTCGTTGGCAGCATAGTAGTTGGGGTTGGGGATGAAGCTCTTGGTGTTGCCCTGGATGAACTCCTCCATCAGGTACGGACCATTGTACCACATGGTGGTGTAATCGCAGGCACGGAAGCCCTCCACGCCCAGCTCCTTGATCAGGTCCTCGGAAGCGGGGTAGAAGCTGTTGTAGGCAGCCACGGTGTCGAAGTAGGGGCAGGGGTTGGCGCAGGTGAACACCAGGGTGTAATCATCGGGAGCCTCAACGCCCACACCGGCAGCCAGCATATCCTCGTAGGTCATGTCGGCAGCAGCGTCGCCCTTGTCTTTGGTCAGGTCGTAGTAATCGGCAGCGCCCACCACGGTCTCGGAGGGCATGGAGGTGTTGAAAGCCTCGTTCTTGAAAGCGTTCAGCACCCACTCAAGGCCCACCAGGAAGTCCTTGGAGGTCAGGTGGCTCTTCACCTCGCCGTTGACGTCACACCAGTCCACATCGTCGCGCAGGTGGAACGTCCAGACGGTAGAGTCCTCGTTGTGCTCCCAGCTCTTGGCGATGGCGGGCACAGGCTTGCCGTAGCAGTCAAAGCTCAGCAGACCGTCCCACATGTTGGTGGTAACGTTCAAATCGGAGGCAGACTGGCTGTACAGGAAGTTCCAGGTCTCCAGCTCACGGTTGGCGGTCTCGAAGGAAACGTAATCGGTGATGGCGTCTGCAGAAGCAGCAGCGCCGGAGGCGGCACCAGAGGCAGCGCTGGTAGCGGTGCTGCTGGAGCTGCCGCCGCAAGCTGCCAGGATGCTTGCGGCACCCACCACGCCGGATGCCTTCAGGAAGCTGCGGCGGCTGATGGAACGGGACTCAAAGTTCATGTTCATTGTGTTTTCCTCCCAATATTTTTTCTGTGCCTCGGCACATGGTGCAGGGCCAAGTGCCCTGCAAGATTCCCACTCTTTTACGAAAGTTTTGTGCTCCCTGTCTTGCTGTGGAAGACAAAAAAGCGCAGAAACAGACCCCTCTGTCTGTGCCTGTGCCCCTCCCGTAAAATCCTTAACACGTCATCCTTAACACGTCATATATTGTACCATCGAAAGAAAAGCTTGTCAATGGAGAGAAACTGCTGTTTTCTTCAAAAAGAAAGAATTGTCGAGAGTTAAGATGAAAAATTTTAATTTTACAATGCGGAAGAATGAGAAAAATAAAAGGAAACTCCGAAAAAAACAAACAGCCGCAGCTGTCTTCGTGTGAAGAACAACTGCGGCTGCGAAACGATGCACTCTCAAAAAGAAGCAAAAAGCTCTTTTTTCAGCGGAAAAGTGTCAGGACTGAGAAGCCTGATCGAAAGCCTTGGCAAACTGCTCGTACTGCACGGTGGTGTAAGGCTCCTGGCTGGTCTCCCAGTTGACAGCCTTGTAGTTGCAGGGGCCGTACATGGCGTTGATCTTGCTGTACTCGTTGGCGTGGGTCAGGCACCAGGACACGTCGTAGACGGTGGGGCAGGTCAGGTCCTCTTCGAGGAAGAGCGCCTCGGCCTTGGCAAAGGCAGCGTAGCGGGCGTCGTTGTCGTTGACGATCTGCTTGGCCTCGTTGACCATCTGGGTGAACTGCTCAAAGGCAGCCACCACGTCCTTCTGGTAGTCGGCGGGGTTCTCGGCCACAGCGGCGATGTTGGTCAGGTTGCAGCTGTAGTAAGCGTTGTCGTCGTGCAGCACCACCTGAGCCAGGAAGTTGACGGGGTCGCCGAAGTCTGCGCCCCAGCCCATGTGGACGAAGGACTGCTGCTGGGAAGCCACGATCTCCTTCATGACGGAGGAAACGTAGGTGTCGATGTCCAGCACGATGAAGTCATCGCCAAAGCTGTCCTTGAAGCACTGCTTGAGCACGGTGGCGTTGTCCAGAGCGGAGGTGGAGCCGGCCAGGATGTGGTAGTGGCAGTGGACGGGGAAGGTGACGCCGATGGCGGAGAGCTCGTCCATGGCCTGCTTCTTCAGGGCAGCAGCGTCGTTTGCGCCGCGCATACGGATCATGGTCTTGCCGTCGTATGCCTCATCGCCGAAGCCCAGCTCGCGGGCCACCAGGGTGGTGTAGTCGGTGCCGTCGGAGGTGTAGCTCAGGCCCTTCATGGTGTAGAAGTCGTTCTCGCACTTCAGGGGGTTGATCTTGTTGTAGCGTGCGTAGAAGGGGCTCAGCTCCAGGTTCTTGTAGAAGCACTGGCGGAAAGCCTTGTTGGCGATGGCCTTGTTCCAGTTTTCATCCGGGGTGCCGTCGGCGTTGTTGCGGGCATAGTTGAACAGGAAGCAGTAGCTGAACTTCTTGGGGCGCTTCTCGCACAGCTGGCTGTTGTACTCGTTGTTGGGGTCGTTGGTGATGGTGGTCAGGGTGGATTCCTGCAGATCGATCTCGTCCAGCTCGCGGTTCTGGTACAGCTGGTAGCCGATGCCCATATCGCTCAGCATGGTCACGGTGAAACGCTCAAAGCGGCTCACATCGTTGGCGCCGTAGTAGCTGGGGTTGGGGATGTAGCTCTTGGTGTTGCCCTGGATGTACTCCTCCACGATGTAGGGTCCGTTGTACCACATGGTGGTGTTGTCACAGGCGCGGAAGCCCTCGATGCCCAGCTCGTTGATCAGGTCCTCGGCAACGGGGTAGAAGCTGTTGTAGGCAGCCACGGTGTCAAAGTAGGGGCAGGAGGTGGGGCAGGTGAACACCAGGGTGTAATCGTCCGGGGCCTCCACGCCGATGCCGAAGCTCAGCATATCCTCGTAGGTCAGGTCGGCAGCGGCGTCGCCCAGCTCCTTGGTGTGGGCGTAGTAGTCGGCAGCGCCCACCACATTGTCGTTGGGCATGGTGGTGTTGTTGGCCTCATTCTTGGCGGCGTTCAGCACCCACTCAAAGCCCACCAGAAAGTCCTTGCTGGTCAGGTGGGTCTTCACCTCACCGTTCATGTCCACCCAATCGACGTCGTCGCGCAGGTGGAAGGTCCAGACGGTGGAGTCCTCGTTGTGCTCCCAGCTGGAAGCAATGGCGGGTGCCACCTTGCCGTAGCAGTCAAAGCTCAGCAGGCCGTCCCACAGGTTGGTGATGACGTTGGCGTCGGTAGCCTGCTGGGTGTACAGCATGTTCCAGCTCTCCAGCTCGCGGTTGGCGGACTCAAAGGAGATATACTCGCTGATGGGCTCACCGCCGGTGGTGTTGGGGGCCTGCACAGCGCCGGAAGCGGCGGGGGTGGAGTTGGGCTTGCTGCCGCCGCAGGCGCTCAGCAGGCCGGCGGCACCCAGAACGCCGGCACCCTTCAGGAAGCTGCGGCGATCGAGGGTATGAGACTCAAAATTCATGCTCATTGGATTGTGATCCTCCCAGATCTGATTTTTCTGTGTGTTTTACCGTGTTTTTTCTGAAAACCAGTGTCCGCCGCACCCAAGGTGCGGCGCTTTCACGCACTGGTTGCTATTTTAGCATCCCACCCAAAAGAAGTCAACGAAAAAAACTGTAAATCGGAAAACAAAACGGTTACAATCGCTTTGCAAACCAAAGTTTTGGGGCCGACATCGACGATTTGCAGAGGGAAGAGTATCTTTTTTCACAAAATCATGCTACAATAATAAGGTATGCTTGCAAAAAAGGAGCGCTTTCGATGAAAAAACTGTTTTCCCGCTATCAAACATATATGTTCCACCCCATTTTGTATAAAACGGTCACCCGCGTATCCGTCGTGGCGGTGCTGATGCTGCTGTGGGACCGCTTTGTCAGCGACGGCACGTTCACCATGTGGCAGGCCCCGGGCTTTCTGCTGGGGGTGGTGCTGCTGTGCTGGGCGTGGGTGGACTACCTGCGGCTGGACGGGGTCACCATCCACCATCTGGCCGAAGAGCTCAAGGGCATGGGCAAAAAGAAAAAGCGCTTTGCCACCAAGTCCATCGTGGATTATGCCGACGAGCGCATCGTCTCCTTTGAGGAGCTGGAGCCGGAGGACCGCACCTTCTGCAGCCTGCTCTCCAACCTCGTGCTGGGGGTACCGCTGGTGGTCATCGCCCTCCTTGCAGGCGCATTGTAAGGAGCGGCAGATGGAACAGGCAGAAACGCAGAACACTCCCAAGCGGCTGGTGGTGGGCATCCTGGCCCACGTCGATTCCGGCAAGACCACCCTCTCCGAGGCTATGCTCTACCGCTCCGGCACCATCCGCAAGCTGGGCCGGGTGGACCATAAGGACGCTTTCCTCGACACCGATGCGCTGGAAAAGGCCCGGGGCATTACCATCTTTTCCAAGCAGGCACTCCTGAATGTGAAAAACACCGCCGTCACCCTGCTGGATACCCCCGGCCATGTGGATTTTTCCACCGAGACCGAGCGCACGCTGCAGGTATTGGATTATGCCGTGCTGGTCATCTCCGGCACCGACGGCGTCCAGAGCCACACCGAGACGCTGTGGCGGCTGCTGCGTCGGTATCGCGTCCCTACGTTTGTATTCATCAATAAAATGGACCTGCCCGGCCCCGGGCGGGAGGCTCTGCTGGCCCAGCTGACCCACCGCCTGGGCGAGGGCTTTGTGGATTTTGGCACCGATGCAGACGCCCGCGACGAGGCGCTGGCCCTGTGCGATGAGCGGCTGATGGAGGCCGTGCTGGAAAACGGCGCGCTCTCCGACGCACAGATCACCGCCGCCATCGCCCGGCGGCACGTTTTCCCCTGCTGGTTCGGCGCGGCCCTCAAGCTGGAGGGGGTGGACGCGCTGCTGGCGGGCCTGGACGCCTACACCCGCCCGGCCCCGGCGCTGGACGCCTTTGGGGCCAAGGTCTTCAAGCTCAGCCCGGACGAGCAGGGCGGGCGGCTGACCTGGCTGCGGGTGACGGGCGGCAGCCTGAAGGTGAAAGCCCTGCTGCAGGGCGAAGCCGACGGCGAGCCCTGGGCCGAAAAGGCAAACCAGCTGCGGCTCTACTCCGGGGCAAAGTACACGCTGGCCGAGGAGGTCTTCCCCGGGCAGGTGTGCGCCGTCACCGGCCTGACCCGGGCCCGCCCCGGCGAGGGGCTGGGGGCCCAGCGGGACAGCGACCTGCCCGTGCTGGAGCCCGTCCTCAGCTATCAGGTGCTGCTGCCCGAGGGGGCGGACGTCCACGCGGCGCTGGGCAAGCTCCATCGGCTGGAAGAGGAGGAGCCCCAGCTCCACGTCGTCTGGAACGAGACACTGGGCGAGATCCACGTCCAGCTCATGGGCGAGGTGCAGCTGGAGGTGCTGCGGAGCCTGCTGGCCGAGCGCTACGGCCTCTGCGTGGAGTTTGGCCCCGGCGGCATTTTATATAAGGAAACGATCACCGAGCCCATGGAGGGCGTGGGCCACTACGAGCCCCTCCGCCACTATGCGGAGGTCCACCTCAAGCTGGAGCCTCTGCCCGCCGGCAGCGGGCTGCAGTTTGCCGCCGACTGCCGGGAAGAGGTGCTGGATAAAAACTGGCAGCGGCTGGTGCTGACCCATCTGGAAGAAAAGCAGCATCTGGGCGTCCTCATCGGGGCCCCGCTGACGGATATGAAAATTACCCTCATCGCGGGCCGCGCCCACCTCAAGCACACCGAGGGCGGCGATTTCCGGCAGGCTACCTACCGCGCCGTGCGGCAGGGGCTGATGATGGCTCACCGCATCGGCAAAACGCAGCTGCTGGAGCCGTGGTACGCCTTCCGGCTGGAGCTGCCCGCCGAGAATCTGGGCCGGGCGCTGAACGATATCCAGCGGATGGAGGGCAGCTTCGACCCGCCCGAGACTTCCTCGGACGGCCAAACGGCCACCCTCACGGGCAAAGCCCCCGCCGCCTCCATGGGCAGCTACCCCATGGAGGTGGTCGGCTACACCCGGGGCCGGGGGCGGCTGAGCCTGACGCTGGATGGCTACCGCTCCTGCCATAACACCCAGCAGGTGGTGGAGGCTGCGGGCTACGAACCCGAGCACGATGTGGAAAACCCGGCGGACTCCGTCTTCTGCGCCCACGGCGCGGGCTTCGTCGTCCCGTGGGACCAGGTGCGCACTTATATGCATGTGGACAGCGGCTGGGGCCGAGCAAAGCCTGCCGAGGCCGCTGCCCCCGCTGCTCCTCAGCGCCGGGCCGCAGCCTACCGTGCTACGCTGGAAGAGGACGAGGAGCTGCTGAAAATTTTTGAGCGGACCTATGGCCCCATCAAGCGGGACCCGCTGGCAGCCTTCCGCCCGGTGCAGAAGCGGGAACGCCCCGATTTTGCCGCCGAGCAGTGGACCATTGCCCCCGAGTACCTGCTGGTGGACGGCTACAACATCATCTTTGCGTGGGACGAGCTCAACGCCCTTTCCAAACAAAGCCTGGACGCCGCCCGCAAAAAGCTGGCGGACATCCTGTGCAACTATCAGGGCTTCAAAAAGTGCGTGGTCATTCTCGTCTTCGACGCCTACCGCGTGCCCGGCAGCCCCGGCAGCATCGAGCAATACCACAACATCCACATCGTCTACACCAAAGAGGCCGAGACGGCGGATATGTTCATCGAGCACGTCACCCACGAGATCGGCAAGGACCGCCGCGTCCGGGTGGCCACCTCCGACGGCATGGAGCAAATTATTATATTGGGCCACGGTGCGCTCCGCGTCTCGGCCCGGATGTTCCACGAAGAGGTGCAGCAGGTGGAAAAAGAGATCAAGCAACTGATTCAAGGGGAGGTGTAAGAGGCGGGCTGCTTGGCTCCCCTATTAGTGGGAAGACTTCCCCCAAGCTGGGGGAAGATGTCGCATAAGCGACAGAAAGGGGGAATGGCGCGGAGCGCCTGAGAGGTTATGATCGAAAAATTATCTTCGGAATCTGTTTTTGCCCGCATCCCGCCCCGCGCCCCCGACTCCCACAAGGGCACCTTCGGCTCGGTGCTGGTGGCGGCGGGCAGCGCGTGGTACCGGGGCGCGGCCTCGCTGGCGGTGGAGGG
>RKCM01000101.1 GCA_014858325.1 Oscillospiraceae bacterium
CGTCGATCTCGCCGCGCTTGATCATCTCGGGGCCGTTGACGCTGGCCTCGGCGTTGTAGATGCGGCTCACCGTCTCGATGAAGACGTTGTCGGCGTCGTAGTTCTCCGGGTTCTTCTTCAGGATCCAGGTCTCCAGAGACTCGTACTCGGCCAGATAGTAGGCGCCGCAGCTGTAGGTCGTCTCGGCGCTGGTGGCAAACTGGTCGCCGGTCTCCTCCAGCAGGGGGCCGTAGGCGGGCTCATAGGGCAGGTAGCACAGCAGGCTCAGGAAGCCGGGGAAATCGTAGGTCAGGGTGTAGGCCAGGGTGTGGTCGTCCACGGCCTTGACGCCCACGGCGTCAAACTCTACGGGAGCATAGGTGGTGGTGCCGTCCGGGCCTGCCACCGTCACCACGCCGGAAGCGTCTGCGGTGTAGGTGGTGCCGTCATCGTCCACGATGCCGCCGTTGGCGTTGTTCAGGTAGACGTGGTAGTTGTAGTAATCCTCGGCACCGGCGATGTAGGAGGTGACCAGATCGGAGTTGGAGGAGGCGTACTCCGGGGTCAGGACGTACTTCAGGGCGTCCACAAAGTCCTGTGCGGTAACGGGGGCCACCACTTCACCGTTGCAGTCCACCCAGTTCTCTTCCCGCAGGGTGAAGGTCCAGGTCAGGGTGTCGGCGTCCCACTCCCACTTGGTGGCCAGGCCCTCTTTCATCACGCCCTTGTTGTCATACTCCACCAGCGTATCCACGCAGTTGGCACCCACCTGCATCTCCAGGTCGGAGGCGGTGGTCAGGTAGTTCAGGGTGGAAGGCTGGCTGTCGTACAGGATGGTGTAGCTGCTGCCGGTGCCAGAAGCGGCAGACCCGGAGGCGGCACCGCTGCCGGAGGAAGAACCGCCGCAGCTGGAGAGCAGACCGGCTGCGCAGGTGCCAACGGCTGCCAGACCGCTGGCTTTCAGAAACTGACGACGGGTGATGGATCGATTCATAAAAATCCCTCTTTTCTTCGTGTTCGGGTGAGTTTCCCGCTGTTTCCCGGCAGCGGGGGAGGCACCCCCAAAGGGGCGGTGATGAAAAAAGAGCAACGGACATCCATCCGTTACTCCTTTGTAACAGTCCTCCGGCCACGCGTGTGGTTAGCCAAAGTATAGCATTGATTTCGCGCTCCGTCAATCGGTTTTGGCAATTTCCTCGGCCATCTCGGCGGCAGCGGCCTTGGCGGCTTCCTCTGCCTGCTTCTTGGCCTCCCGCTCGGCAGCGCGCTCCTTGGCGCGGGCCGCTGCCTCCTCCTGCCGCTTTTTGGTGCGGCGCTTGATGCGGCACACCGAGCAGATGCCCTCGGAGGAATCCGGGGCAATGGGCTTGCCGCAGTCGGCGCAGAGGGTCTTGCGGCACTTGTAGATGCTCACGGGGCCCAGGGTGGTCAGCTGGCGCAGCTTCATGCCGTCGATGCCGTGGTTGGAGCAGGAGGCCACGCACACGCCGCATTCGCTGCACTTCCAGGGGGTGATCACCACACGGGTCTGGCCGTCGGGCAGGTCCTCCAGCTTGAGGGCCCCCGCCCGGCAGGATTTCTCGCACTTGCCGCAGCCGAAGCACTTGTCGGTAAAATTGGGCAGGTGGTAGCCGTATTTCAGCGGGGTCTCCATGGCGGCCTTCAACTGCTTGGTGCGCTGATGGAGCAGCAGGCGGAAATCCATGCCGCCGTCGTCGTCCTCCCGCAGGCCGGGCAGCATTTGCAGCAGCTTTTTGGTGCCGGCCTTGGAGCCCTCGGTCAGCTGCTCCATCATCTCCCGGCGGGAGAGCTCTTTGACGTGGTAGGGGGCGTCGTCCGCTTCGTAAGCCAGCGTGAACCGCGCCTCAAACACCGTAGGCCCAAAAAATTCCACCAGCCGGGTCAGCTCGTTGCGCAGGTGCTCGGCGCAGACGTCGTTCTCGCACTCGCCGCAGGGGGTCAGGTCCAGCACGATCTTTTTGCTCAGGGCCAGGTAGGCCAGCGCTTCCCAGGAGAGGGCACCGATGCAGCTGCGGACGATGGAGTTTTTGCGGCTGCTCTTCTCGCAGCCGATCCAGAGGGTGTCGTTGTCGGTATCGGCAGGGGAGATGTCCCGCTGCACCTGCTCGGGCGAAGGGGCGATGCAGCCGCTGCGGCAGGCGGAAACGCACAGGCCGCAGTCGGTGCAGGGGTCCCAGTCCTTTACAAGGTTGGGCCGGGTGAAGATCTGGTCGCCGTAGGGGCAGATATCCTTGCACAGGGTGCAGGGGGTGCGGTGGGGGTGCAGGTTCCAGCACTGGCGGCGGTTCACCTCCGGGTGGGAGGTCTTCATCAGGGCGTCCATGGCATACCGGGTAAAGAGGCTCATGGCAAAATCACTCCTTTTCGGCGTTGTCTGCCGGGTCGGTCACGGTGATCACCTTGGCGTGGTCCAGCAAAAAGCGCTGCACTTTTTTGGCGGCCAGGGCGGCGGAGACGGAATCCTCGGTCAGCACCTTGCGGATCTCAGCCTCCGGCGTGTCCTGCAGCACAGACAGGCGGCGGTACTCGGCGTTGACCTCCTCGGGCCGGACGGTGATGCCCTCCGCCTCGGCAATGGCCCGGGCGGCCAGCACAAAGCGCACCCGCTTTTCGGCCTCGGCGCGGTAGCTCTGCCGCAGGGCTTCGGGGGTGGTGTGGGCGTTTTTGCAGTGCTGCTCCACGGTCAGGCCGCTGCGGGCCAGCCGCTCGCCCAGCAGCTTCATCTCGTTGTCGGCGGTGCGGTCCAGCATGGCGGCGGAAAGGTCGGCGGTCAGGTTGGCCCCGGCCTGCTCCAGCAGCTTCTGTCCCGCCGCCCGGTCGGCGCTCTCCTCGTGGAGCTTCTGTTTTTTGGCCCGCAGGTCTTCTCGCAGGGCCGCGAGGGAGGCAAAGCCCAGGCTCTTGGCAAAGTCCTCGTTCAGCTCCGGGGTCTTCTTCTCGGCCACGGAGTGCAGAACGATCTCAAACTGCGCGGTCTTGCCGGAGAGCTCCGGCACCCGGAACTCGGCCGGGTAGGTAAAATCAAAGCGGAAGGTCTCCCCGGCGCAGTGGCCGTAGATGGCCTGCTCGGCGGCGGGCATCAGCTTGCCGTCGCCCAGCACCACCATCACCTTTTCCATCCGGCTGTCGGGGATCTCCTTGCCGTCCAGATAGCCCGCAAAATCCAGGATCACCCGCTGGCCCCGCTGGGCAGGGGTGGTAACGGGGAGGTAGCGGGCGTGCATCCGGGTCTGGTGCACCATCTCGATGTCCAGCGTCTTCTCGGTCACAGGCCGGACGTGGCGGGTGATGGGCAGGCCCTTGTACTGCCCTAAGGTTACTTCGGGGAATTTACGCTCATTGTTTTCCATATTGCAATACTCACTTTCTATTTGTAAAACCTCTCAGGCGCTTGTGCGCCAGCTTCCCTGATAGGGGAGCCAAGTCTCGTGGTTTTGTGTTTATAAACCGTGGGCCGCAAGCCATGCTTCCGCCACCTGGCGGAACATCTCTGGATACTGGGCATTTTCCGCATCAAAGACGTGCAGATACTGCTCCACTTCCTCCCGGGTGGGGGCGGCGGTGCGCTCCCACACCGTAAAGACATAGCCGTTGCCCATATCGAAGGTCGCCGCCAGCTGGTGGGTGCTGCCTCGCAGCTCGACGAATTCTTCGTTGAAGCGGTGGCTAAGGTCACTGTCCGGGGCTAACGACAACGGAAAAGGTTCTGCGGTGAGAACATACTTTGCTTCAAAGAATGCCATAGGAAAATTATGTGTTCCCGGAACAGAAAAGCCGTCGGGTATTTTTCCGTCCAGCGGACGCTGGGGAAATTGACAATTTCGCACATGACCAGCATTGTAAAGCATATCATTGGGGATCATGTAAGCGATTTGTCCTTCGGAAAGATGATCTTCAAGCCACTGTGCCATAGTCTGGAGTTGAGATTTATCTTTTCGATCGTATGTTAAAGAATCGAGACGCATATATTCTGCGAGGCTGGAAGGCTGATAAGCATGAATGAGCAGCTCGGGCAGTGCAACTACCGTCAGGGGAGAACAACGGACGGATAGAGCAAAAACCAACGTGAAGGCCCAATATGCCAGAGAAATCGTTTTATGCCGATCCATTGCATCCGCTAGACTTGCAGAGCCAACCAAAAGCAAGATCATGTAAGCTGGAACATAAATAAGCATCTGGTGGGAGCCGGTGTTTTGTACATGTGTGAAGAGAAGGGTGCTGATACAAAGCTCACAAATAGAAATTGCAGGCAGGAAAAAAGTCTTCTTCCGAAAACAAAGCCATACGCCAAGAAAGATAAGAATAAAGTTCAAAAGGCCAAGACGAGAGATATGATAGAACATCTCCATGGCAAGGCCGCCCACATTGTAATAGGAATAACGGTCAGAGTAGTTATAAGCCAGTATTTTTTGAACCATCGGCCAGAGCAGGACGAGCATACCGACCAAAGCACAAATGCCGAACAAAACCAGATTTTTGATTCGACGAACAGCGGCAGTTTTTTCTCCCTGTTTGGCGAGTTTGGCACTGCTGAGAAACAGCAAGATTGCGTAAGGAAAATAGTAGCCAACGACAAAATAGAGATACCATCGTCTGGTTAAGATCATGGCCGCAGTAGCGACAAAAATAAGAATGCAGCGCAAAGGTTCCAAACGATCAAAACGATAATCGAGCGTCAGAAGCAAAATCGAAAACGCAAAAATCAATCCAAACCAGTCTGGCTGAGCCAACATGGCGCTCATTCGCAGGAAGGGATACGTTAAAGTCCAAGAAAAGCCAATTAAAAAATAATAGAATTTATTTTTTACATTCAGTATTTTTCCAATCTTAACGGTCAACCCTGCGAGCAAAAACATCAAAGCTGGTACAATGCAGAATACTTGAGCAAAGGCGTAGCTGTCGCCGGTTTTAGACGTAAGGCAGTATGGGAATTCTGTAAAGAGAGTGATGAAGTTTGTGTAATCGTCTGTGAAAGAGTCGAAAATATAGTTGAATCCTGTGATTGGACCCAGTGCAAAAGCGGCCTCGGCGTGGAATTGTTTGTCAATATAGTTTACATAGTCCCAGGCGTAAATAAATTCGCGCCGCCCGAGCGCCCAGTAAAAATAGACAACGGAACCAGCCCAACAGGCAACCAGAACGGCATAATGGAAAAGGGTGAATTCTACATCCGCTACACGCAATACCCAAAGTACGCCATAAAAAAGGATACAGCTGCACCAGAGACTTACGAGTGGAAAAAAGGCGGCTTGGGTGGGAAATAAAAGCCCGATAAAAAGTAAAACAACCGCTCCAGCAACAAGCGCGAGACCTCCCCTGACCCAAGGAGAGGATAACCGTTTTGAAATAGCGACAGGCATGATGGAATCCTTTCTATGAAAACTGCAATATCTCACCATACAGTATACAAGCCCGGCCCTGCGCTGGCAAGGGGGCAGGGGAGCGCCAAGGCAAAATATCCCGTCTGCACTGCAACAGACGGGATATTTCTAGCCTGATATTACGAAAAGGTCACTTTTTGGCGGCCCCGGCAGCCTTTGCAGCCTTCCGCTGGGCGGCGGCGGCTTTGGCAGCGCTGGCCTTGGCGGCGTCCGGGTGAGGGGCTTCCGGGCAAAGGCGGTAGAGCTTGCTGCCCATGGCGGGCAGGTCCACCGCCAGCGTGTAGTCCCGGCCATACACGCCGCCGTCGGCGGTGTGCAGCGTTTTGGTCCGGCCCCGGTCGGCTCCGCCCCACTTGCCCGCTTCGGAGGAGAGCAGCTCCTCTGCTGTGCAGGGGAAGCGCAGGTAGAGCGGGAATTTTTTGTGGGCCGTGTTCTGGGTGTTCATCACGCAGAGTAGCGCCTGCCCTGCGCCCTTGCGCAGCCAGGCGTATACGCCCTCGTCCCGGCTCTCGCAGGCCACCCATTCAAAGCAGCGGGGGTCGTACTCGCCGTCGTAGAGGGCGGGCTCGGTGGCATACAGGCGGCCCAGCTCGGCAAAGTATTTCTGGAAGCTGTCGTGGAAGGGGTACTGGAGCAGCCCCCAGTCCAGCTCCCGCTTTTCGTCCCACTCCCGGAAATGCCCCAGCTCGTTGCCCATAAAGTTCAGCTTTTTGCCCGGGTGGGTGTACATATAAAAATACAGGGTGCGCAGCTGGGCGCACTTCTCCTCGTAGCTGCCCCAGAGCTTGTCGATGATGGTCTTTTTGCCGTGCACCACCTCATCGTGGCTCAAAGCCAGCAGATACAGCTCGTTGTAGAAATACTGCATACTGAAGGTCAGCTTGTGGTAGGCGTCCGGCCGCTCGCCAAAGGGGGTGGCAAAGTAATCCAGGGTGTCGTGCATCCAGCCCATGTCCCACTTGTAGTCAAAGCCGATGCCGTCGTACCGGGTGGGGGCCGTCACCTTCAAGAAATTGGTGGAGTCCTCGGCGGTGTAAATGCCGGTGGGCCAGCGCTCGTTCAGGCCGTGGTTCAGGTTCCGCAAAAAGTTCAAAGCACCCTCGTTCACGCCCCGGCTGGGCTCGCCCTGCCAGTAGATGGCCCGGGAGATGGCGTCCATGCGGATGCCGTCGCAGTGATAGACGTCCATCCAGAGGGCGGCGGCGCTGTTCAAAAAGCTGCGCACCTCGCCTCGGTAATAGTTGAAATTGCAGGTGCCCCACTCGCTGTGGCCCACATCGCTGTCGTATTCGTAGAGATAGGTGCCGTCCAGGCGGGCCAGCGCGTCGGCGTTGGCCGCAAAGTGGACGGGCACGAAATCCATGATGACGCCGATGCCCATGCGGTGGCAGGCGTTGACGAAGGTTGCAAACTGCTTGGGGCTGCCGTACCGGCTGGTGACGGAAAAATACCCCGTGGTCTGGTAGCCCCAGCTGCCGTCGAAGGGGTGCTCGGCCAGCGGCAGGATCTCCACATAGGTAAAACGGTGGTCCAACAGCCAGGGGATGAGCTCCCGGGCCAGCTCCTCGTAATCGTACCAGCCGTCCGAGCCGTCGGCCATTTCGCCGTTGGGCTTGTGCTTCCAGCTGCCCGCGTGCAGCTCATAGATGTTCAGGGGCAGGTTGCGGCATTTGTCCCGGCGGGCCATCCACGCGCTGTCGTCAAAGGAAAAATCAAGGGTTGCCAGGCGGCTGGCCGTGCCGGGCCGCAGCTCGGTGGAAAAGGCATAGGGGTCTGCGTGCAGCACCACGCTGCCGTCCGCCCCGTGGATGCGGTATTTGTACAGCTCGCCCTCGGCAAGGCCCGCTACAAAGCCGCTCCACAGGCCGGTGTCGGCCTTCTCCATGGCCACGCCGGGGCCCCAGCCGTCAAAGCCGCCGCAGATCTCCACCGCCGTGGCAGAGGGGGCCCAAAGGGCAAACCGCCAGCCGGCCTCGCCGTGGGGGCCTGTGGCCGGGTGAGCGCCCATGATGTGGTAGGCGTCGAAGCATTCGCCGACAAAAAAGGACTGAGGCAGCGCAGGGTACATCATGCAAAAGACTCCTTACATTTGTGATTTTGAAAACGCCGGATTTTGTGCTATACTGAAGCTGCTGCAACGCAGCATGAATTTCGGAATATGAGGAGCGGTAACAAACAATGGCTTGGTACGACAACGCGGTATTTTATCACATCTACCCTCTGGGCCTGTGCGGCTGTGCCCACGAGAACGACGGCACCCCCACCCCGGGGGCCTTTGCAAAGCTGAACGCATGGGCGCAGCACGCCCACGCCCTCGGCTGCACGGCCATCTATATCGGCCCTCTGTTTGAGAGCGGCTCCCATGGCTACGATACCATTGATTATCGCCGGGTGGACCGCCGCCTGGGTACCAATGAGGAGTTCCGGGATTTTGTGGCCCGCTGCCACGCCCGGGGCCAGAAGGTCATCGTGGACGGCGTGTTCAACCATGTGGGCCGGGATTTCTTCGCCTTCCAGGACCTGAAGGCAAACCGGGAGAACGCCCGTTATAAGGATTGGTTCTGCGACGTCAACTTCTGGGGCAACAACGAGTACAACGACGGTTTCTCCTACGGCAACTGGGGCGGCTTCAACCTGCTGGTCAAGCTGAACCAGCGCAACCCCGAGGTGCAGAACTATCATTTCGATACCATCCGCTTCTGGGTGGAGGAATTTGACATCGACGGCATCCGTCTGGATGCGGCCGATGTGCTGGATTTCGACTTTATGCGCGGCCTGCGCCGTCTGGCCAATGAGGTGAAGCCGGAGTTCTGGCTCATGGGCGAGGTCATCCACGGGGACTACAGCCGCTGGGCCAACCCCGAGATGCTCCACTCCGTCACCAACTACGAGCTGCACAAGGGCCTGTGGAGCGGCCACAACGACCACAACTATTTCGAAATCGCCCATACCATGCGCCGCCTGCAAGGGCTGTGCCATGAGACGAAGCTCTACAACTTCTCCGACAACCACGATGTGGAGCGCCTGCCCAACAAGCTGCGCAGCCGGGAGCACATCCGGCACATTGCCATTCTAGTATACACGCTTTGGGGCATCCCGTCCATCTATTATGGCTCGGAATTTGGCGTGGAGGGCAAAAAAGAGTGGGGCAGCGATTGGCCCCTCCGCCCCTGCCTGGAGCTGGCCGATTTTGCAAACGCGGACAAGACCAACTTCGTCACCAGCGTCTATAAGCGCTTGGGCGAATTGAAAGCAAAGTACAACTGTCTTTCCGATGGCGCGTTCAAAGAGCTCACCCTCACCACCCAGAGCTATGCCTACGCCCGGGTGCAGGGGGACGAGTGCATCGTAGCTGTGATGAACAACGGCGACACCCCGGTCAGCCTGGAGTTTACGCTGCCGACAGACGCCTCCGGCTGCGAAGACCTCATGGCCGACACCGTGGGCGCGCAGCCTGTGATGGCAAGCGTCGAATGGGGTGGGATGAAGGTACAGCTGCCCTCCAACTACGCTACCCTCCTCCGCCTGAACCACTGAGCCTTGCGCAAACGGGCGGCATCTGTTATGATAGAAAGAGAAAAGAGGGGAGCGGCAATGAACGCAGCACAGCGCAGAAAAACCATCATGGCCCGGCTGGCGGGCACGGCCCAGCCGCTGAGCGCCAGCGCTCTGGCAGCCGAGCTGGGGGTCTCCCGCCAGATCGTAGTGGGGGACGTGGCCCTGCTGCGGGCAGGCGGGGCGGAGATCGACGCCACGCCCCGGGGCTACCAGCTCCACCCCACGGCCAGGGGGTATACAGGCATTCTGGCCTGTGTCCACCGCACGGCGGACGAGATGCGGCAGGAGCTTTACACCGCGGTGGATCAGGGCTGCACCGTGGTGGATGTGGCGGTGGAAAACCCGCTCTACGGTGAGCTGCGGGGCAACCTGAACCTCGCCAGCCGGTACGATGTGGACCTGTTCATTCAGCAGGCGGCGGATACCCCGGAGTGCCTGCTGAGCCGGATGACCGGCGGTGTCCACCTGCACACCCTCCGCTGCCCCGACGAAGCCAGCTTCCACCGTGTGGAAGCCGCACTGGATGCCAAGGGACTCCTCTATAGAAAAGAATAATCGAACCCTGTCCCCTTGTCCATCAACGAAAAACGAAAAAAGTTGGATACTCAACCAAAATGGGAAAGAGGTGGTTTATCTTGGATATCCGCATCGAACGCACCGACCGCGCCATTGAAGATGCCTTTATGGAGCTGCGGGCCAAAAGCCCGCTGGAAAAGATCAAGATCAAGGATCTGTGCGCGCTGGCCTGCATCAATAAATCGACGTTCTATGCCCACCATGAGGACATCTACGCCCTCTCCGACGGGCTGGAGAGGAAAGTCATCGACAGCATCCTCGCCTGCGTCACCGCTGCGGACGGCAAGCGCCCCCTTGACCATACCGAGACGCTGACCAAGGAGCTGTTCCGCGCCTTTGTGAAGAATCAGAAGGCGGTCCGCATTCTCTTCTCCGGCAGCCGCCAGGGCGTCTTCGTCAACAGCATCGAGCAGGGCCTGCGCAAGCGCATCGCCGAGCTGGACCCCACCTTTTCCGCCGATCCCCGCCGGGGGATCCTGCTCTCCTTCTGCGTGCAGGGCTGTTTCTATGCCTTTGCCAATAACAGCGGCCGCATGGATGAGACCAAACTGGTGGCCCTTTTGGCGGAGATCGCCAAGGCGGCACAGAATGTGGAGCTGTAAAACGGTCCGTAGTCAGAACCCCCTCTCCGTCCGCATGGACGAGGAGGGGGTTCTGTGTTATTTCACCACTATTGTACCACGGCCGGGCGGCAGGCTTCAAAGGGCATCTTTCACAAAGTTTGTCTCGTGCAATCTGCGCAGAATGCCCAGTACAATTCTTGTGCAAAACTGCCTTTGCAAATTCCAAGCAGACAGGCTATAATCATTTCGTACAACGAGTAGCACCCATGCGTAAAACCGGTTGCATGAGGGCTGCCCGTTGTTTTTTTGCCTCAAAATGGAAAGGTAAGGTGAATCCCATGGAAAGTTCCAATCAATTTCTCGGCACGGAACACATCGGCAAACTGATGCGGAAATATGCGATTCCGTG
The DNA here is from genome assembly GCA_014858325.1 of Oscillospiraceae bacterium. GTDB lineage: Bacteria > Bacillota > Clostridia > Oscillospirales > Ruminococcaceae > Faecalibacterium. Next base: position 10,485 of record RKCM01000101.1, read on the forward strand.
CATCATTTCTCTTCTGGTCGGTGCGCTGTACAACATCGTGGACCAGATCTTTATTGCAAACGCCAGCTATCTGGGCTCTTACGGCAACGCCGCCAACACGGTCGTGTTCCCCCTGACAGTGGTGGCGCTGGCCATTGCCGTCATGATCGGTGACGGCTGCTGCGCCTTCGTCAGCATCAGCCTTGGGCAGAACGAAGTCCCCAAGGCCAAGCGGAGCGTCGGCAACGCAGTGGTGATGTGTCTGGTCAGCAGCATTGTGCTGGCTGTTCTCTATCTGGTTTTTGCGGACGCCATTCTCGCCATGTTCGGTGGAACGGTCAACGCCGAGACGTATCATCATTCCCAGGAATATTTCTTCTATATCACGCTGGGCGTGCCCTTTTATATGTTCGGGCAGGCCATGAACCCCATCATCCGGGCCGATGGCAGCCCCCGGTTTGCCATGGTGTCCACCCTTGCGGGTGCGGTGCTGAACATCATTCTGGACCCCATCTTCATTTTCGGCTTCCGCTGGGGCATGATGGGCGCAGCAGTGGCTACCGTCATCGGTCAGCTGGTCACGGCAGCGCTGGCAGTGTGGTATCTGCTGCACATGAAGATCATTCGCCCGGCATGGGCAGACCTGCGGCTGAAAGGCTCCATCTGCGGCCGTACCCTGACCCTTGGCATGACCAGCTTTCTGTCCCAGATCAGCCTTGTGGCGGCAATGGCAGCCATCAACAACATGATCCGCAAATACGGCGCACTGGATGCCGTGTTCGGGCAGGAGCAGTACGCCCAGATCCCCATGGCGGTGGTGGGCATCGTGATGAAGTTCTTCCAGATCGTCATCTCCATCGTGGTGGGCATGGCGGCCGGCTGCATCCCCGTGGTGGGCTTCAACATGGGCGCCAAAAAGCCCACCCGTGTGAAGGAGCTGTTCACGAAACTGCTGCTGGCAGAGGCCGCAGTGGGTGCCGTTGCACTGGTGCTGGTGGAGCTGCTTCCCCGGCAGCTTATCGCCCTGTTTGGTGCCGCCAACGAGAGCGTTTACTACACCGATTTTGCCGTGAAGTCCTTCCGCATCTACCTGTGCATGATCATTCTGGCCTGTGTCAACAAGGCCTGCTTCATCTTTTTGCAGGCCATGGGCAAGGCGGCAGAATCCACCGCCCTGTCCATGGTGCGTGAGGTGGTGTTCGGCGTGGGCTTTGCTCTGCTGCTGCCCCGGTTCTTCGGGCTGGACGGCGTGCTGTACTCCATGCCCCTGTCGGATATCTTGACCTTCCTCATCGCAGGCTGTTTGATCTGCAAGACCTACCGTGAACTGAACGGGAAAGGAGAACTTGAATGAAAAAACGCATCATCACCATCAGCCGCGAGTTTGGCAGCGGCGGCAGGACCATCGGCAAGCTGGTGGCAGAGCATCTGGGCATTCAGTGCTACGATGCCGAGCTGATCCAAAAGCTGGCCGCCGAAAGCGGCTTTGATGAAGGCTATATCCAGAATGCCGGCGAATACACCCCCAGCGGATTTTTCGCCTCCGCTCTCACCGACCGCAGCTTTGGCCTCACCAACGAGGATCTTCTCTGGAAGCTGCAATATCGGATCATCCGGGAGATCGCGGAAAAAGGACCCTGCGTCATTGTCGGCCGCTGTGCCGATTACATTCTCCGGGAGCAGACCGACTGCCTGAAGGTGCTCGTCCACGCCGACATGAAGTTCCGGGCAGACCGCATCGTGCGGGTCTACGGGGAGCGGGAGGAATCTCCCGAAGCCCGGCTGAAGGAGAAGGACAAGCGCCGTGCCGCCTACTACCGCTTCTACACCGATATGAAATGGGGCGATGCCGCCCACTATCATATCGCGCTGGACAGCGGGGTCATCGGCATTGAAAAATGTGCCGAGATCATCGAAAGCCTTGCATGAGCTTTGCCTGCCGGGCTGTGCGGTTTGATTCCGCCCGCCCATACGTTCAACCTGCTGCAAAACAAAAACCTCAGCGTATTTTCATACGTTGAGGTTTTTTGGTGGGCGCGGGTGGATGCCGCAAGCCGCGCAAAATAAAAAGGAACCCGGGTCGCGGCTCCCAGCGGCTGCGTCGTGCCTTGGGCGGCACGCGCATCCTGCTGGCCGCAGCCCCAACAGCTCCTCCCTGCTTCTGCCGCTGGCAGCGGTCGTCGCTGTTGCACTGGGCTGTTTTTGCGCTGTCTTCTGCGACAGCGCCGCAGCTGTTCGAATCCACCCTTGCGGCGCTTTGTAAAAGTTCAAATAAAACAATGCCAATCTGGGCAATCACGCCAAATGTCATCTTTAATCTGTAATTATCATTCTCTTCTATCTGATTTCTTATCTTGTCACCAAGATGCGGCATACGCATAAGCAGCTCTGAGAATCTGTTCATTGCTTCGTGGAATCTCAGAATCTTCTCGGCAAACATTTTCTTGAAAATAATCATTCTTCTAATTCTCCCAATATATCAAATATCGCTTTTTTAATTTCAGGAATATCT
>RKCM01000219.1 GCA_014858325.1 Oscillospiraceae bacterium
GGGCTGGTGGTAAGCCGCGTGCTGCCGCGCATGGCCGCCGCCGACCCCGCAAACTGCTCGGCGCAGGCCAAGGCCGCCTGCCGCCTGATGCTGCAGCGGGCGCTGGCCGTCTGCGGCAGTGTCCCGGTGGCCGAGCTCAACGCCGGTTTGGAGGGCCTTGCCAACGCGGCGGCTCTGTGCGCCGAGCTGGAAGCAGCCGGGGGCACGCCCTTCCCCGTGGCCGAGCCTTTCCGGGCGGCGCTGCAGCAGGGCCGCACCATGCAAAAAACGCTGGACGCCAAGTGGAACCAGTATTACACCGCCCTCAAAAAGGCGCTGGACGATGGCTGGCAGTGCCCGGAGCTGAAACCCCGGTGCGGCGTTGTTGTGAACGGCCTCATCGTGGGCCGCTGGCTGGAAAACCAGCTTCAGATCCACGCCGGGCAGCGCCCGGGCCGGATGACCCGGGAACAGGAGGCAAAGCTGGAAACGCTGGGCGTGCACTGGCGGATGCAGGCGGACCGCGCCTGGGAGCGGGGCTATGCCGCCGCCCTGCGCTACCGCAAGACCCACGCCGACCTCTTGCCCAATGTCTTCTATCACGACCCGGAGGGCTTCCCCCTCGGCGAGTGGCTCACCTATCACCGCCAGCGCCGCGCCAACGGCGAAATGCCCCCTGCGCGCATCGCCCGGCTGGAAGCCATCGGCATGGTGTGGGACACGGGGGCTGCACAGTGGGAGGAATACTACGCCGCCGCCCTCCAATATTATCTGGAGCACCGGGATCTGGAGGTGCCCATCAAGTACGTCACGCCTGCGGGGCTGGCGCTGGGCACCTGGCTGGGCAGCCAGCGGGGAGCCCACCAGCGGGGCACCCTGAGCGAGGAGCAGACCGCCAAACTGGAAGCTCTCCATGTGGATTGGGCCAACCGCAACGACCGCAAGTGGATGCGTGCCTATCAGGCGGCAGTGCGCTACTATAAGGACTTCGGCAATCTGGACGTCCCTTCGGGTTATGTGGACCCGGACGGCGTCCTGCTGGGCAAATGGGTCTTCCGCCAGCGCTACGCCTGGCAGAACCCCGCCCGCAGCAGCGCCCGCGTCAGCAACGAGCGCAAGCGGATGCTGGATAAGATCGGCATGGTCTGGGCCGACCCCGATGCCTGGGAGCATCGGTACGACCTTGCCATGACCTACAAAAAGGAGCATGGCGATCTGGAAATGCCCGCCGATTACGAGTCGGCCGACGGCATCCGCCTGGCAGGCTGGCTCAAGCGGCAAAAGCACCTTCTCCTGCAGGACCGGGGCGGCCTGCCCCCCGCCCGAAGCAAGGCCCTGCGGGAGCTGTTCCGGGGCGAGCCCACCCGCCGCAAGGCAAAGGTCGGCAAGCGGGAGAGCGGCACCCGGCGGGAAAAGAACTGGAACGCCAATTACCGCCGTGCCCGCACCTACTATCGCCGCCGGGGCGATCTCCTCGTCCCCGCCAGCTATGTGGACGAGGGCGGCTTCCGTCTTGGCGTCTGGATCTCCAACCTCCGCGCCGCCCGCAAGCTGCGGCCGGATTCCCCGCAGGTCACGCCCGCCCACATTGCGCTGCTGGACGCCATCGGCATGGAGTGGGACGCGCGGGAGGCCAAATGGCAGGTGGCCCTGCAGCGGGCTGCCGCCTACCGCAAGACCCACGGCGACCTGCAGGTGCCGGTCAACTACAAATCCGACGACGGTTTCTGCCTGGGCGACTGGGTGCGCCGGATGCGCACCCTTTACGCCGCCCACGACGAAAAGCTTACCGCCGCCCGCATCCAGGCGCTGGAAGGGCTGGGCATGGCGTGGGGCGATGCCGCCGAAGAAACGCCGACCTGAAAAACGCCTATTATCCTATAAAAACAATACGCCCGGAGCCTTGCGGCAGCCAAAACCGCAAAGCTCCGGGCGTGATTTTTACACCGTCGCCAGCACGGCCAGAATGCTCTGCCAGCGGGGATTCTGCACGGGCTGGAAGGCCATGGTGCGGACACTGCCGCTGCCGGATGCAGCCGGAGCGGGGGACGCAGGCTGCGGGGTGCTGTCGGCGGGGCGGGCAAAGGGGGAGGCAAGGTCGGCCTGCCAGCGGCCCGCAAGGCGGACAGCCTCGGGGCAGGCCTGCAGGGCGCGGCGCTCCGGGTAGGCGAGAAAATCGCCCAGCCAGCACAGCACGGCGGCCAGCGGCAAAAGAGCGTTCTGGGCGGCGGCATCGCTGCTCCAGCAGCTCCACTGCCCGCCCCGGCCCACAAAGCTTTCGGCGGTGATGAGCGCCCCCGCCTTCTGGCCGGGGTCCGGCTGGGGGAGGGCGGCGCTGCCCGCACAGCGGCGCAGCACAGCAAGCACCCGCTTCGCGCGGGCTTCGTCCAGCACGTCGTCCCGGATGTAGGCGGCAAAGTCCGCCTCGCTCAGCAGGGCGTCCGCCCGGGCCGGGAAGCGCCCGGTCATCTCGCCGGAGGCGTTGTGGCAGCTCTGCCAGCCCTTGCGGAACAACTGGAAGTGGAGGCTGCGGCGGCCCATGGTGGAGGCAAACACCCGTACCCGGCCCGTGGGCTCCTGACGCAGCTCCAGCGCAGCGTCGTTGCCGCCGATATCCTGCACATCCACCCGGAGCAGCAAAGCCGAACGGGGGCTCTGGGCAGACATAGCGCGGTGCATCTTCTCAAAATAACGGGCAGCATCCATGGCGGGTCGTCTCCTTCCGGCAGTTCACGGGGCTGGGTGTGATTTCGCGTCTTCACACCAGCCTACGGTTGTTCTCTGAGAGGATTATACCACAACGCACAACAAAATACAACTATAAGTTTGCTGATTTGGCAAAAATATTTTTTAAGAGGACAACGATACAAACATAATAGTTGTTAATCACCCAGCGCCCGGATCTCATTCTGGATGAGCCGCCCTGCGGCACGGGCCAGCTGGTCCATGCCCCGGATGCGGGCGAGGTCTTTGCCGTAGATGCGCTCTGCGGCGGGGATGGAGGCGTTTTCCCCCATGAAGACGGCGCTCACCCGCACGCCCTTCCGGCGCAGGGCGCGCACCTCGGCGGCTGCGTCGTCCACGCCCGCCTGCCCGCCGTAATCGCGGCCCAGCGGGTTTTCGGGGCTGGGGGGCACCCGGCGGCTGTCGTTGGGGGAAGCGTCCGTCAGCAAGATCAGCAGGTGCCGGGGCGCGGGGCCGGGGTCAAAGGCGATGAGGTCGCCCGCTGCCCGCAGGGCCAGGCCGTCGCGGTTCCAGCCGGAGGCAAAATACTGGTGGATGTTCTGTCCGTTTTTGTCGGTGAATTTTTTCAGCACCCGCAGGACGGTGTAGCCCCGCAGGCTGCAAAAGCTGCTCACCCGCACCGGGATGCGGCAGTTGGCCAGGCTCTCGGCCAGGATGGACCCCTGTGCCGCGATGACCTCCTGACAGTGCAGCCGGGAGGCCGAGGCGTCCAGCAGCAGGTCCACGGTAAAGGAGGGCTGGTTCTCCTCCTCCGCGCAGCGGAACACTCGGCTGTCGTCCAGCAGCGGGGCCCGCCAGACCCGCACGGGGTCCAGATGGCCGCTGCGGGCAATGCGGGCGTTGGGCTGCTGGTGCACGAGGATGCAGTTGCGGATTTGTTCGGTGAGGCGCAGGACCACGCTGCGGTGGAGCTCTCGGTTTTTGGCGTAGTAGGCCCGGTTGCGGTCGGCCTGCAGCTGGGCCTGCTCGGCTAAGTGCTTCGCCTCCGGGGTAGGGGCTTGCTCGGGGCTGGGCACCCCCGCCGCAAACCAGAGGTGGCACCCCAGGTGGTCCCCGGTGCACAGCTCCTGCTCGGCCTTGAGCAGCCGCTCGGGCGGGTAGAGGCTGCGGCCAAAGCAGCTCTCGATGTAAGCGCGGTCCTCGGCGGCGTTCTGCTTCAGGGTGATGTGGGCCAGCCGCTTATCCACCGTCGGCCCGCCGCCGCCCGCGCTCACGCTGCCGGAGTGCTCCACCGTCATGCGGTCGGTCTTGATCATCTGGGTGGGCAGGGTGCGGGCGGCAAGGCCGGCCAGCACGCCCTCCAAGTGCAGGTGCAGGCCCGCTTTCTGCCGAATCTTGCCGTCAAACAGTGCAAATTTGGCGTAAAGGGCCAGCACAGCCGCTTTGAGTTCGTCGGGTTTGGGCGGGGTCTTTGGGGCCAGCGCGTCGGCCAGCTGGCTCTCGTAGGGGGTCAGCACCGGGCCGCTTTTGCCCTGCACCCGCCGCCAGCGGGCGGCCTGCATGGAGTAGACCAGCTGGTTTTTGGCCATCCACTCCTGCCGCGAGAGCTTATACTGGATGGCAAAGAAATAATCCGCGTGGGCGCGCCGCAATTCGGCCAGCACCGGGCGGCAGGGCAGCTCCAGCCGGTAAGCGGCGCACTCCAGATAAAGCCAGGTCAGATCGTCCAGCAGGGGCTGCCGGATGTCGCCGTCCCAGGTCTGGAACAGCGCCCGCACCCGGTCGTCGCCGTAATATTTGTGCACAAGGCCCACGATGCAGTTCATGTAAAAATCCACGGTGCCGTCGGTGCAGCGGGCCAGAAACAACGGCTCAAAGCCGTATTCGCCCGCCGCCGCCCACACCTGATTGGCGGCCCGCCGCTCGGTGGCGGTGTAGCTCTGGGCTTCCATGGCAGCGCCCCCTTAGCCGAACAGCTTGGCGGCGGTGAGCTGGGCCGGGATGCGGGCGGCGATGGCGTCCCGGATGAGCCCCTGCTCGTAGGAATCAAAGGCCTTGTTGGTGATGCCCATGTCCAGCGCCTGCCCGGCGGGGATGCCCCGGCGGATGAGCCGCAGAGCGTCCAGCATTCCGCGCAGGTCCAGCGCCTTGGTGGAGATCTCCGCGCTGTCGCACTTTTTTTGCAGGTCGAGGAAGAGCTGGGCGAACTGGTGGACGTACCTGCCGTTCAGCTCCGGGAACTGGGCCCGCAGCAGCTTTTCCAGATTTTCCTCGGTGATGGTGGGCATCTGGATGACCACGAAGCGGGAGGTGAGGGCCTCGTTCAGCTCCCGGGTGCCCGCGTAGCCGTAGTTCATGGTGGCGATGAAGCGGGTCTCCTCGGCCAGCGGGATGCGCTCGTAGCCGGGTACGTCGATGGCGCGGCGGAAATCCAGCACTGCGTGCAGCACGGCCAGCGCCTCGTTTTTGGCCATGTTGATCTCATCCAGCACGCCAAAGCCGCCGCACTGGGCGCAGCGGTAGACGGGGCCGGGCCGGAACTTCACCTGCCCGCCCTCAAAGGTGTCCATGCCGATGAGGGAGGCGGCGTCCATGTTGACGTGGAACGAGATGTCCCACGCGGGGCGGCCAAAGGCGGCGGCGAGGTTTTCCGCCAGCACGTTTTTGCCGGTGGCCTTGCCGCCCGCCAGCAGCAGGTTCTCGCCGCACAGCAGCGCGGCCAGTGCCTGGTCCCACACGTCTTTTCCGTAATAGGTAAACGCCGATTGCGGCACCCGGGGCTGCAGCGCCTCGGGCAGGGCATGGGCGGCGCGGTATTCCTCTACCGCAGCCAGCAGGGCAGAGTTGACCCCTTCCTGCCGCAGCGTTTCCAGTAAAGCATTCGTTTCAGACATCCCACACATCTCCTTGCGGGTTGGCTTTGCCAAACCCTGTTTTCGGCCTTATCATAGCACAAACGGCGGGTTTTGTGTAGCCCGCGGGGGTTTTCTTAGCCGGATTTTTGCCGCAGGAGCCCGCCCAACCGGCGTCGGAAAGAAAAAATTGACAGAGCGCAGGAAATACGGTAAAATAATAACGATTCTGTCAACTTTTCAGGAAAGATGAGAACAAACGAATGATCGAAACCATTGCGGCCGTCAATCAGGCGGTCAACCACTTCATCTGGGGCGTCCCGGCCATGGTCTGTATCGTGGGCGTGGGGCTGCTGCTCAGTGTGCGGACGGGCTTTTTGCAGATCCGCAAGTTCCCCTACGCCATCCGCACCACCATTGGCCGGATGTTCCGCAAAAAAGATGCTTCGGACGGGGCCATGACGCCGTTTCAGGCCGTCTGCACGGCGCTGGCGGCCACCGTCGGCACCGGCAACATCGCAGGCGTGGCAGGGGCCATCGCCATCGGCGGCCCGGGGGCGGTGTTCTGGATGTGGTGCTCGGCCCTGCTTGGCATGTGCACCAAGTTTTCGGAGGTCACCCTGGCCGTCCATTTCCGGGAGCGGAATCAGAACGGCGAGCTGGTGGGCGGCCCCATGTACTATATGAAAAATGGTCTCGGCCCCCGCTGGCAGTGGCTGGCGGTTTTGTACTCCCTGTTTGGCGTGCTGACGGTCTTCGGCACCGGCAACGCCACTCAGGTAAACACCATCGTCACCGCCGTGGATTCGGCCCTGCTGGCCTATCAAAGCCCCCTTGCCGCCTATCTGCCCACCCTGAACCTCATCGTGGGCATTCTGGTGGCCATGCTGGTGGCCATGGTGCTGCTGGGCGGCGTCCAGCGCATTGGCAGCGTGACCGAAAAGCTGGTGCCCTTTATGGCCCTGTTCTATGTGGTGCTGGCCGTGGGTGTGGTGGTGCTCAACGCGCCCCGGCTGCCCTTTGTGCTGGAATCCATCTTCGTGGGGGCGTTTACCCCCGCTGCCTTTACCGGCGGTGCCATCGGCAGCGTTTTCCTCAGTATGCAGAAAGGTGTCTCCCGCGGCATCTTCTCCAATGAGGCGGGCCTCGGCACCGGCTCCATCGCCCACGCCTGCGCCGACACCCGCAAGCCCGTCAAGCAGGGGATGTTCGGCATCTTCGAGGTCTTTGCGGATACCCTCGTCATCTGCACCCTGACGGCCCTCGTCATCCTGTGCAGCGGCGTGCCGGTGGGCTACGGCGCAGCCGCCGGTGCAGAGCTGACCATCTCCGGCTTCACCGCCACCTACGGCGGCTGGTCCTCCGTTTTCACGGCGGTGGCCCTGTGCTGCTTTGCGTTTTCTACCATCATCGGCTGGGGGCTGTACGGCTCCCGCTGCATCGCATTTTTGTTCCGCACCGACAAGGTGGTGGGCCCCTTCCTCGTGCTCTACTCCTTCGTGGCCATTCTGGGCGCGACGATGGACCTGGGCCTGCTGTGGAGCATTGCCGACACCTTCAACGGTCTGATGAGCATCCCCAACCTCATTGCCCTGCTGCTGCTTTCCGGCACGGTGGCAACGCTCGTCAAAGAGTATTTTGCAGGCGAAAAAGCTGAGAAATAAAACCAGAACACGGAGGAAAATGAAATGGAACAGTCGCTGTACAATGCCTATCTGGAGATCTTGAAGGAGGAGCTGGTGCCCGCGATGGGCTGCACCGAGCCCATCGCCGTGGCCTATGCCGCCGCGCTGGCAGCCCGGGCACTGGGCTGCCCGGCGGAAAAGGCCGAGGTCGCGGCCAGCGCCAACATCATCAAGAACGTCAAGAGCGTGGTGGTGCCCCACACGGGGGGCCGCCGGGGCATTGCTGCTGCTGCCGCCGCCGGCATCGTGGCGGGCGATGCGGACAAGGAGCTGGAGGTGCTCTGCGGCGTGACGGAGGAAGACCTGACCCGGATGGCAGATTTCCTGGCCAGCACCCCCATCGAGGTGGAACGCTCCGGCAAGCCCTACCTGTTTGACATTCAGGTGCGGCTGTTCGGCGGCGGACACACCGCCTACGCCGAGATCGCGGGCCACCACACCAACGTCATCGCCCTGCAGCGGGACGGCGAGGTGCTGGTGGAAAAAGAGTATCTGGAGCAGACCAGCACCCACGCCACCGACCACAGCCTGCTGAATGTGGAGCAGATCGTTCGGTTTGCCGACGAAGCCGACCTCGATGATGTGCGCCCGACTTTGCAGCAGCAGATCGACTGCAACACCGCCATTGCCCGGCAGGGGCTGGAGGGCCACTGGGGCGCGGAGATCGGCCGCATCCTGCTGCGCTCCTACGGCGACACCGTCCACAACCGCGCCAAGGCCTGGGCGGCGGCGGGCTCCGACGCCCGGATGAACGGCTGCGAGCTGCCCGTCGTCATCAACTCCGGCAGCGGCAATCAGGGCCTGACTGCGTCCCTGCCCGTCATCGTCTACGCCCGGGAGATGGGTGTCTCGGAGGACACCCTCCTCCGGGCCCTGCTGGTGTCCAACCTCGTCACCATCCACCTCAAGACCGGCATCGGCCCCCTCTCCGCCTACTGCGGCGCCACCAGCGCAGGCTGCGGCGCGGGCGCGGGCATCACCTACCTCCACGGCGGCCGCTACAATGAGATCGCCCACACCGTCGTCAACGCGCTGGCCATCAACTCCGGCATGGTGTGCGACGGTGCCAAGGCCAGCTGCGCCGCCAAGATCGCTTCCGCTGTGGAAGCGGGCCTGCTGGGCATGCAGATGCAGATGCACGACAGCGAGTTCGTGGGCGGCGACGGCATCGTGCTGAAGGGCGTGGAAAACACCATCCGCAACGTGAGCAAGATGGCCCACGACGGCATGGCCGAGACCGACCGCGAGATCATCCGCCTCATGATTGCCCCGCAGGAGGGCGTAAGCGGGTGCTGAAGAACTGTAAATTTTTTGTGCGGTGCTTGACTTCCTCAGCAAAGCGCATATAATAGAATTGCGAATGATATGTGAGACTCGTTCATGGCTCTCACAAAAAAGAAGAACCCCCTTCGGAGCTGCTATCTCCAAAGGGGGTCTTCTTTTTAGTGCTTGCTGTCCTTATTCTGTCCGTCAAGCCACTTGTAGATGTAGTTTGCCACTACACCCGCTGCGACAGACAATGCGAATGATATGATCTCGCTCATGGCGCTCACCCCCTTTCTCCATGAAGATGGAGTGGAGAAGGGCAGCGATTTTAGTATAGCATAGGTTTCGACAAATGGACAGCAGAAAGAAAGTTCTCGTCAAAGCCGCTAAATCACGCCCCCTGTTTTTGTGTGTCTGAACGAAAATGGCTTTGTTTTCCAAAAGCCCTTGACGAGAATGTAGGGGTGGGGGGTATAATGAAAGAACAAGGCAAAGAGCCTTGAAAAGTCAAGAAATGACGAGGAGGATGTTTCAGATGAAAGCATTCAAAAAACTGGCAGCCGCTGTTCTGGTGTGTGTAATGGCTCTGACGATGCTGACCGCTTGCGGCGGCGGAAGTTCCAGTGGGGGCTTCTCCAGTGCAGCATTCACCAAGAAGGTCAACGATAAACTGGCAGCAAAGGGCTCCAGCATTGTGCTCCAGAATGATGATGCCATGGTCAAGAAGGCAAACGATGTGGCAAGAATCATGAATATCTCCAGCTCTGACGTGAAGAATATGACGGATGAACAGAAGTTCTCGTATTTCTTCCAGAAGCTGTTTACGGTTGGGACCACTGTTAAATTTGCAGATAATGAGGATTTTGAATGGCTTGACGGTGAAACGGAAGACCAAATGGCAGAAAACTACGCAAATGAGTTGATTCAGGATGCTGGCAGTATGACGGTCAGCAAAATAGGTTTTGCAAAGAGCAGCGTTGACGGTCAGCCCACGGTATGGTGCGTTTATACCTATACAGAAGTGAGCGCAAACTAACAAACTAAACCACCAAGGCTCCGGGAAGGGGAAAAGCTTCTCGGGGCTTTTTATATGTCTGCGGCCGCTTGTGTGAGGAAAAAATGAGAACGTCCCATTAAAAGTGTGACTTTTATGGGGCGCTTTTGACGTGTCTGCATAAGTTGGAAAAGAAAACGTACGATTTCTTCAAAAAAGTGCTTGCCAAAAAATAAGAACGGTGGTAAAATAGAACGTGTGCATTAGTGCGATTTTGCTGGCAAAAAGAAAAGGCGCTGCCCCTGCAAAGGGTCAGCACCCGCTCAAGAAAAAACGGTTAATGCAACGGATGTGCTCGGTAAGGCCTGGAAAACTGAACCGAGCTCATTTCGTTTTGCGGTATTTGCAAGTCTCACAACTACAATTACTGCCGCCGCCGTCGCTGCGGAAGAGATCAATCAGAAAGTGAATGACCTGAACCACGCCAAGGATCACGCCCCCAATGAGGACGAGCAGAGCGAGGAAGAAGGAAAGCAGCAGGAAGATCTGTTCAAATGTCATGATAACCACCTCATTTTTGTTGGGTAAGAAGTAGATGAGTGTGGATGCCGACAAATCGCAGCTGCAACGCCTTTTCCATCGAAGAAAGAACCCGCAAAGTAATTCTTTTGCGCTTGCCTTGCAGGGTACCCCTTTACTATATCAGAAACTTGAAGGTTTTACAATGAGCGAGCCCGATAATGTGTGAGGAAATATCGGGCTGGTTTGGACGATATTTTGTATAATATGGATAAAGTGGATTCTGCGCGTGTGATCAAGGCGGTGACGAATACGCCGCTGGACATTCCCGAAGAAGCAGAGGTGATCGATATGTGCAAAGCCGTGGAAGATATGATGAACGACAGCAAAGAAAAAGGCAAGGCCGAAGGACGCACGGAGGGTATGGTGGCCGCTCTGGCTGGGCTCGTAAAAGACGGCCTGCTGAGCCTGAAAGATGCCGCACTCCGGGCGAACATGACGGAGAGCGCATTCGAGGCCGAAATGCAGAAGCTGTCCTGACAGCAACGTGAATCATGTAACGAGAGCTCTCGTAGCCAAAGCGCTGCGGGGGCTTTTTGCGCCTTGCTTTTTGCAGCTTTTCTAAAACAAATGCAAAAAGTAAAAGAATTTCATGAAAATTATAAGAATTTCATATTGCATAATATTTAACAAAGTGGTAAAGTAAGGACAAAGAGAGCCCGCAGAGAGCGGGCAGAGATTTAGGAGGTTTTTCATTATGGCCGACCGCATCGTTCTGAATACCATTTCCTACCATGGCCACGGCGCCATTGAGAACATCGTACCCGAGCTGACGGCTCGCGGCTACAAGAAGGCATTCGTTTGCTCCGACCCCGACCTCATCAAGTTTGGCGTCACCAAAAAGGTCACCGACCTGCTGGATGCTGCAGGCTTTGCCTACACCGTTTACAGCGAGATCAAGCCCAACCCCACCATCGCCAATGTGCAGGACGGTGTGGCAGCCTTCAAGGCTGCTGAGGCAGACTGCATCGTGACCATCGGCGGCGGCTCCTCCATGGATACGGCCAAGGCCATCGGCATCATCATCAACAACCCCGAGTTCGCCGATGTGCGTTCTCTGGAGGGTGTGGCCCCCACCAAGAAGCACGCTGTGTTCACCATCGCTGTGCCCACCACCGCCGGTACGGCTGCTGAGGTCACCATCAACTACGTCATCACCGATGTGGAGAAGAAGCGGAAATTCGTCTGCGTGGATACCAACGATATCCCCGAGATCGCCGTTGTGGACCCGGATATGATGGCTTCCATGCCCAAGGGGCTGACCGCCGCTACGGGCATGGACGCGCTGACCCACGCCATTGAGGGTTACATCACCAAGGGGCACTGCGTCATTTCGGATATGTTCCATCTGGAAGCCATCAAGCTCATCAGCCAGAGCCTGCGCGGCGCCGTGCAGAACACCCCGGAGGGCCGCGAGGGCATGGCTCTGGGCCAGTACATCGCGGGCATGGGCTTCTCCAATGTCGGTCTGGGCATCGTCCACTCCATGGCACACGGCCTGTCGGCCCTGTATGATACCCCCCACGGCGTGGCCTGCGCCATCCTGCTGCCCGTTGGTCTGGAGTACAACAAGAGCGTGGCCGGGGAGCGTTACCGCGCGGTCGGCAAGGCCATGGGCGTGAAGGGCATCGACGAGATGAACGACGCCGAGGCTGCGGATGCCACCATCGCCGCCGTGAAGCAGCTGAGTGCCGACGTGGGCATCCCCACCAATCTGCAGGGCATTCTGAAGGAAGAGGACATCCAGTTCCTTGCCGAGTCCGCGTTTGCAGACGCCTGCCGCCCCGGCAACCCCCGCGACACCAGCGTGGAGGAGATCGTGGAGCTGTACAAGAGCCAGCTGTAATCTTGGCTCTCCCCTTGGGAGAGCTGGCGCGAAGCGCCTGAGAGGGCGAGGACGCTAAAATACAAACGCAGCGATAGGCACTCTGTTTGGCAGAGTGACGGTATCGCTGCGTTTTTTGTTTTTGTAAAATAGCGGACCTTGTTTTTTGCTCTGAAATTGCGTACAATATCCTTGTACGCGATCCAAACCAAAGAAAAGAGACTTTCATGGAACTGAATTTTTACTCTCTCAGCGTCCTGTACCTTGTTTACTCGTTTCTGGGCTGGGTGGCCGAGACGGTGGCGGCCACCATCAAGGGGCGGCGGTTCACCAACCGCGGCGTCGCCTCCGGCCCCTTCTGCTTTATCTACGGCTTTACAGCGGTGCTGCTGGCGGTCGCCTTTGCGGACCTGCGCAGCCAGCCGCTGGCCTTGTTTCTGGGCTGCGCCATCGACGCCACGGTGGTGGAATGGTTGACGGCAAAGCTTTTGGAGCGGGTGCACCGCCGCAAATGGTGGGATTACTCGGGCATGCGCTTCAACATCGACGGCTACATCTGCCTGCAATACTCGCTGCTGTGGGGCGCGTTGGGCACGGCCACGGTGCTGTGGACCAACGGTCTGCTTTTCCGGCTGTATGCCCTGCTGCCCGGCTGGCTGATGAAGCCTGTGCTCTGGGCCGCGATGACGGTGGCGGTGCTGGACCAGCTGGGCGCATTTCTGGCGGTGGGCCGCTATGCGGCCGAGCACCCGCATCTGGAACAGCTGGGAGTAGAGCTCAGCAGACACTCGGACAAGCTGCGCTCCCGGCTGGCGGCGCAGGTGGAGCGCCGTG
>RKCM01000199.1 GCA_014858325.1 Oscillospiraceae bacterium
CGCGGGCGCAGAAGGGTGTGCATGGAGCGTGCCTGGCTCCGCCTGGCCCGACAAGACTGCGGAAAGTCCTGTAAAGCTATTTTTCTTTACACTCGATTCTTTTATAATATCGTCATTTTCTGTATTTTCGGATTTTTCGTTGTTCTTCTCATTTTGTGGCTCATCGAAGACAAACTGCCGCTCGCCGGTGCCGGGCTGGGCCAATGCCAGCTTGACGGCGTGGTAGACGAGGTCAAAAATATCGTTTTCCCGGGCAAAGCGAACTTCGGTTTTGGCCGGGTGGACATTGACGTCCACCAAATCGGTGGGCATCTCCAACAGCAAGATTCCTCCAGGGAACTTGCCCTGCATCATGGTGCCCTTATAGGCCATCTCCATGCCCGCCATCATGGTGCGGTTGCGGACGTAGCGGCCATTGATGTAGAAGTACTGCATGCTGCGGCTGGCACGGCAGCTCCTGGGCTGGGTGATAAGGCCGCTGACGCGGTAGACGCCCTCGCGGTTGTCCACCTCCACAAGGTCGCGGCTGAACTCCCGGCCCAGAATGGCATAGGCCGCGCTGCGCAGCTGCCCATCGCCGGGGGTGACATACTGCAGCTTGCCCTCTCGGATGAACTTGACGCTCACCTCCGGGTGGCTCATGGCCACATGGGCCACGATATCGGCCACAAAGGTGCCCTCGCTGGAATCTTTTTTCAAGAACTTCATCCGGGCCGGCGTATTGAAGAAGAGGTCCCGCACCCGGATGGTGGTGCCTACGCCTCGGGCCCCCGGCTCAATGGGATGCTCTTCCCCGCCCTCGATGTGGTAGCAGCTGGCGCACTCCGCCTCGGCGGTGCGGGTCAGCAGTTCCACCCGGGCCACGCTGGCAATGGAGGCCAGCGCTTCGCCGCGGAACCCCAGCGTATGGATGTGGTTCAGGTCTTCTTCCGTGCGGATCTTGCTGGTGGCGTGGCGGACGAAGGCCGTGGGGATATAGGGTGCCTCGATGCCGCTGCCGTTGTCGCTGATCTCAATGAGTTTGACGCCGCCGGACTCAATGGAAAGGGTGATCTGCGTTGAGCCTGCATCGATGGCGTTCTCCAGAAGTTCCTTGACCACCGACGCAGGCCGCTCCACCACTTCGCCTGCCGCGATCAGCTCTGCCGTGTGTTTATCCAGCACATGGATCTCTGCCATAGGGGGTTTCCTCCTTTGCATTTGTGTCGGGGATACGCTCAACATCAGCCGTTCATGCTGCCCTTGAGCGTCTTTTTCAGCTCGTACAGGAAATTCAGCGCTTCGATGGGGGTCAGGGTCTCCACGTCCAGCGCCTCCAGCTTTTCCATCATCTCGCTGGGGACGGCGGGCGAGGAATACTCCTGCAGCGCGTCAAAATCCATCTGCTCCACTCGGTTTTTGGGAGCTGTGGCTTCCAGTGCCCGCAGCACCTCATGGGCGCGGCGGGTGACGGTGCCGGGCAGGCCCGCCAGCTTGGCCACCTCGATGCCGTAGCTGTCATCGGCGGGGCCGCGGACGATGCGGCGGAGGAAGGTGATGTCTTCCCCCCGTTTTTTGACCGCAATGTTGTAGTTTTTCACGCCGGGCACCGTGCCCTCCAGCTCGGTCAGCTCATGGTAGTGGGTGGCAAACAGCGTCTTGCAGCCCAGCCCCTTGGCGGGGTCGGAGATGTGCTCCACCACGGCCCGGGCGATGCTCATGCCGTCAAACGTTGAGGTGCCGCGGCCGATCTCGTCCAGCACCACCAGGCTCTTGGGCGTAGCGTGTTTCAGGATCTCCGCCACCTCGGTCATCTCCACCATGAAGGTAGACTGACCGGCGGAGAGGTCGTCCGATGCGCCGATGCGGGTGAAGATGGCATCCACCACGCCCAGCCGACACTGGCTGGCCGGGACAAAGGAGCCGATCTGCGCCATGAGGGCAATCAGTGCGTTCTGGCGCATATACGTGGATTTACCTGCCATGTTGGGGCCGGTGATGATGAGGCAGCGGTCCTCGCCGCAGTTCAGGGTGGTGTCGTTGGGTACGAAAAGGCTGCCTTTGAGCATCTGCTCCACCACCGGGTGGCGTCCCTCCACGATGTTCAGCTCGTCGCCGTCGTCCACGATGGGGCGGCAG
This sequence comes from Oscillospiraceae bacterium, assembly GCA_014858325.1. Classification (GTDB taxonomy): domain Bacteria; phylum Bacillota; class Clostridia; order Oscillospirales; family Ruminococcaceae; genus Faecalibacterium. Next base: position 2,119 of record RKCM01000199.1, read on the forward strand.
TAGTTGTTTTCCGCCGCCACCTGTGCCAGCGCGGCCAGCACGTCCAACTCCGCCACAGCGTTGGCCGTGCGCTGGATGCGGTCCAGCTTGGCGCTGATCTGCTGCATCAGTTCGGTGAACAGTCGATGCTCCAGCGCGATCAAACGCTCGTGCGCCCCCAGGATCTTGCTTTCCAGGTCCTTCAGCTCCTGGGTGATGTACCGCTCGCCGCTGGTGAGGGTCTGCTTGCGGATGTAGCTCTCCGGCACCAGATTCTTGTAGGAATTGCTGACCTCGATGTAATAGCCGAACACATGGTTGTAACCGATTTTCAGCTTGGGGATGCCGGTTTCCTCCCGCAGGCGGGTCTCCAGAGAAGCCAGCACCCCTTTGGTGTTGTCGCGGATGGACCGCAGCTCGTCCACCTCAGGGTGGTAACCCCGGGCAATGACGCCGCCGTCCTTCAGGGTAGAGGGAGCGTCCGGGTCAATGGCCGCGCAGATCATGTTCTGGATGTCCTGCAGCGGGTCGATCTGGTCGGCCAGCGCGTCCAGTTCCGGGCAGCGGCAGCTCGCGGCCCGCTCTTTCAGCCGGGGCAGATACTCGCAGGTCTGGGCCAGGGTGTAGATCTCCTTGGGGTTGGCTGAGCCGTAGACCGTGCGGGTCATCATCCGCTCCAGATCGCAGATGTAGTGCAGTTCCTCAATGAGGTCGCCGCGCTGGACGGTCTGGCGGACCAGGCTCTCCACCGCGTTCAGGCGGTGGTTGATGGCTTCGCTGGAAAGCAGGGGCTGCTCGACCCAGCTGCGCAGCATCCGCTTGCCCATGGAGGTGCTGGTCTTATCCAGCACCCAAAGCAGCGTGCCCCGCTTTTCGCGGCCGCGCAGCGTCTCGGTGAGTTCGAGGTTGGCGCGGGTCACGGGCGAAAGACTCATATACTGGGCCTCGCTGTAGCTGAGCACCGTCTTCAATCGCTCAACGCCCTTGATCTGGGTGGTGTGGAGGTATTCCAGCAATGCGGCCATGGCAAAGCGAACAAGCCCCTCCTGCCGGATGGGCGTTTTCTCCGCCCAATCGCGGCCGAACTGATTTTCCAGCGAGAGGGCCACAAGGCCGGGCGCATATTTTTCCTCTTCCATCATCTCGACCGAGCAGGTCAGGCTCTTTTTGACATAGGCCGTCACTTCACGGCAGTCCAGCACCCCCGGGTTCATCAGCAGCTCGCTGGGGCGGTAGCGGCAGAGCTCCGCAATGACAGCGGCTGCGATCTTGCCCTGCTTGAGCTCGGTGACATGGGCCGTGCCGGTGGAGATATCCGCAAAGCAGACGCCCGCCGCATTCCCCTTGACAAAGACGCTGGCGATGTAGTTGTTGCGGTCATCCTGCAGCATGCTGTTTTCAATGACCGTACCGGGTGTGATGACGCGGACGACATCCCGCTTGACGAGGCCCTTTGCTGCGGCAGGGTCCTCCATCTGCTCGCAGATGGCCACCTTGTAGCCCTTGGAGATGAGCTTGGCAACGTAGTTTTCGTAGCTGTGGACGGGCACGCCGCACATGGGGGCGCGCTCCTCCAGGCCGCACTGCTTGCCGGTGAGGGTCAGGTCCAGCTCGCGGGAAGCCGTGAGGGCATCGTCAAAAAAGACCTCGTAAAAATCGCCGATGTGGTAAAACAGAATTGCGTCTTTGTGTTCGTTTTTGATGCGCATATACTGCTGCATCAGGGGCGAGAGCTCCGCCATTGTATACCTCCCCAAATCAATCCGTCGCTTCGGTGTGCCGGTTTGCGGCCCAAAACTGCCCAGTGCAAGCAAAACGCGGCCTGCATAGCACAGCCGCGTTTTGTATGGGTGCGTTTAGTGGCAGCCGCCGCAGGTGGAGCAGCTGCCCGTGCAGGCTTCCGAGGGCGGCAGCACGGTCATGGGGTCGCCGCCGTTCATGGCGGTGTTGATGATGGCGTCGATATAGTTGACGAGGTTCTCGCAATCGCGCTTGGCCTCGTTGTAAGCCACCATGCCCTCATCGGCCATGATCTTGCCGTACAGGTCGTTGACCTTCTCGTTCAGCTCGGTGATGCGGTTGTCGTCCCGGTCGGTTTTGCTGATCTCGTTGTTCAGATCCATGCGGGCCAGGTTGAACTCACCGATGAGGTTCTGCAGCTCCTCATCCTTATCGTTGGCCTTGCGGGCCTGGTCGAGCACGAGGTAGCGGGAGTCGGTCTGCAGCGCCACAGCAGCGCGCTTAAAAAGATCAATGCAATCCATGTTGAGTATCTCCTTGTATCGTATTTATTTATTTTTTGTAACGTTCGGTCATTCTGCCCGTTCGCCCAGCAGCACCGTAGCGCGGGCGTCCGTCAGGCGGACAAGGGCGTACTGGCCCATAAGGCTGTCGTCTGCCGCAAACTCCACGGTGAGGTTGTTGTCGAGCCGGCCCGAGAGGGTGCCCTCAGCGCGGCCATAGCCCTCCACCAGCACGCGGACGGTCTTGCCCACCTGTGCCTTGACAAGGGCCATGGCGATCTCGTCCTGCACCTTGAGCAGGCGGCCCATGCGGTCGGTCTTCTCCTTGCGGGGGGTGGGGTCCGGCATTTCGGCGGCCTTGGTGCCCGTCCGCTTGGAGTAAATGAAGGTGAACAGCTGCATGTAGCCCACATTCTGGATGAGCTGCAGCGTCTGCTGGAAATCCTCCTCCGTCTCGCCGGGGAAGCCGACGATGATGTCGCTGGAGAAGGTGATGCCGGGCACCTTTTTGCGGGCATAATCGATGAGCTCCAGATAATGCTCCACGGTGTAGTGGCGGTTCATCTGCACCAGCAGCCGGTCGGAGCCGCACTGCACCGGCAGATGCAGGTGCTTGCAGATCTTGGGCTGGGCGGCGATGGTATCGATGAGCTTGAAGCTGGCATCTTTCGGGTGGCTGGTCATAAAACGGATGTGGTAATCGCCGGGCACGGTGCAGAGCAGGTTGAGCAGGTCGGAGAAATCGATCTGCTCCTCCAGCCCTTTGCCGTAGCTGTTGACGTTCTGGCCCAGCAGGGTGATCTCCTTATAGCCTGCTTCCACAAGGCCCCGGAACTCCGCGAGGATATCGCCGGGCTTTCGGCTCTTTTCCCGGCCCCGGACATAGGGCACGATGCAGTAGGTGCAGAAGTTGTCGCACCCGTACATGATGGGCAGCCAGGCGCGGAACTCGCTCTCCCGCCGGATGGGGATGTTTTCCACGATGACGGGGCGCTGGGCAGGCTCCAGCAGCACCCGCTTATGCTTTTGCAGCTTCTGGGCAATGAGCTGGGGCAGGGTGTCGATGCCGTCCACACCAAAGACCAGATCGACGTAGGGGTAGCTCTGGCGCAGCTTTTCCACCACATGCTTCTGGTTGGCCATGCAGCCGCACAGGCCGATGATGAGGCCGCGCTTTTTCTCCTTGAGGCCCTTCAGGGCTCCTACATTGCCAAAGACACGCTGCTCGGCGTGCTCGCGGACGGCGCAGGTGTTGAAGAGGATGAGGTCCGCGTCCTCGGGTTTATCGCACAGGCCGTAGCCGATGTCTACGAGAACGCCCTTGATCCGCTCGCCATCGTTGACATTCTGCTGGCAGCCATAGCTGTGCACAAACGCCAGCGGCGGCGTATCGTAGCTCTCGCGGACAAGCTGCGCCGCGTAGCTGTTGTGTTCAAATGCTAAATATTCCAATGAAACCATCCTTTTTCGCGCCCGGCAGCGGGGCCAGCCGCGAAATCTGTTTTATTCTTCTCAAAAGCTCTTTTTAGTATACCCTGTTTGCCCCGCGAGGGCAAGAGGGAGAAGGCAAATTTTTGCTTCCGGCTCTTCCCGGCTCTTTAAGAAGCAACGGTTTCCGCTTCCGCTTTCTCGGCCTGCAGGCACTGCTCGCAGACGCCGAAGAGGACCACGGCGCAGTCCTCCACCCGGGCTTTCTGGTTTTTGACCAGCTTCATCACCTGTTTTTCGTCCACGTCCGCATCCACCACGCCGCCGCAGACGGTGCAGTAGAGGTGGCTGTGCCAGCACAGGGTGTGGTCAAAGCGGTCGGCCTTGCCCGGGATGGAAACCCGGCGCACCCGGCCCGCATCCACCAGGCTGTTCAGGTTGCGGTAAACGGTGCCCAGGCTCAGGCCGGGGCAGTCCTTCACAGCTTCGCCATAGATCTCTTCGGCAGTGGGGTGGTCGCACAGCTGCTCCACCTTCTGCAGCACCAGTTCGCGTTGTTTGGAGTACCGCATGGTCCTCTCTCCTCTCTCCTATTGCAGTCAAACGTTGTCTTCCCCTTTGATGCGGGCCCAGTAGGCGCGGGCGGCCTGCTCGGTCTTGTTGTCGCCAAAGGTGTAGTATCGGGTCCCGTTCAGCACATCGGGCAGATACTGCTGGTCCACCCAGTGGTGGGCATAGTCGTGGGCATACTTGTAGTTCTGCCCTTTCACGAGGGCGTCCTCGCCGTCGTAGTGCTTGTTTTGCAGCTGCCGCGGGATGGGCCCCGTTTTGCCCGCCTGCACATCGGCAAGGGCCGCGTGGATGGCATCGTGGGCGCTGTTGGATTTGGGGCTGGTGGCCACCAGGACCACCGCATCCGCCAGCGGCAGCTGGGCCTCCGGCAGGCCCACCGCATTGGCAATGTCCACCGCCGCCTTCACGATGGGGATGATCTGCGGGTAGGCAAGGCCCACGTCCTCGCAGGCGCAGACCATAAGGCGGCGGCAGGCAGAGGGCAGGTCCCCCGCTTCCAGTAGACGGGCCAGATAGTGGAGCGCCGCATCGGGGTCCGAGCCGCGCATGGATTTCTGGTAGGCAGACACGATGTCGTAGTGGTCATCGCCGTCCTTGTCGTACCGCATGGCCGTGCGGCGGGTGACCTGCCGGATCATGTCCAGCGTGATGTGCTTTCCCGTTTCTTCCACCGGGGCCGCCGTGACGGCAAAATCCAGGCAGCCCAGCGCCTTGCGCAGATCGCCCCCGGCGCTCTCCGCCAGATACTGGCAGGCGTCTTCGTCCATCTCCACGGGCCGCCCCTCGGCTTCCGTGAGCTTTTGCAGCGCGTTCTTCAGCCCCTGCTCCACATCCGCAGCCGTCAGGGATTTGAACTCAAACACCGTGCAGCGGGACAGCAGCGCATTGTAGATGTAAAAATAGGGGTTCTCGGTGGTGGACGCAATGAGCGTCACGCTGCCGTCCTCGATGCATTCCAGCAGGCTCTGCTGCTGTTTTTTGTTCAGGTACTGGATCTCGTCCAGATACAGCAGGATGCCCCCCGCCCCGGCCAGGGTGCCGATGTCCTTGAGCACCGCCTTGATGTCCCCCGTGCCGCAGGAGGTGCCGTTGAGCTTGTGGAGGGTCATGCCGCTGTTTTCGGCAATGATGCGCGCCACCGTTGTCTTCCCCGTGCCGGAAGGGCCGTAGAAGATCATATTGGGGATGCGGCCACTCTCGATGGTGCGGCGGAATACCCGGCCGGGGGCCAGCAGGTGCTGCTGGCCGCAGACGTCGGCCAGGGTCTTGGGGCGCAGGCGCTGCGCCAGAGGTTCGTTCATCGGCCCATTCCTCCTTCGGGTGATAGATAAGAATTGTTCCCTTTTATAGTATAGCGCATTTGCGGCATGGGGGCAAGCTTTTTCTGAAAATGATTCTCAGATAATCGCCGTGGGATTTACATTCCGGGCAAAACATGGTATCATAAAACCACGATATCCGTAGAAACGAGGGATGTTTATGCCCAGAACCAAAGCCATGCCCGAAGACCTCACCGCCAAAAAAGCACTGGCGCTGGAGGTCATCCGGCGGCTGAAAGCCGAATACCCCGACGCCGGGTGTACGCTGGATTACGACCACGCCTGGCAGCTGCTGGTCAGCGTGCGGCTGGCTGCCCAGTGCACCGACGCCCGGGTGAACATCGTGGTGGAAGACCTGTTTGCCCAATACCCCACGGTGGCCGCGCTGGCTGCCGCCGCGCCCGAGGACATTGAGGCCATCGTCAAGCCCTGCGGGCTGGGCCACTCCAAGGCCCGGGACATCTCGGGGTGTATGCGGGTGCTGCGGGACCAGTACGATTGCAAAGTGCCCACCACCTTTGAGGAACTGCTGGCCCTGCCCGGCGTGGGCCGCAAGAGCGCCAATCTCATCATGGGCGATGTGTTCGGCAAGCCTGCCATCGTCACGGATACCCACTGCATCCGGCTGTGCAACAAGATTGGCCTTGTGGACGGCATCAAAGAGCCCGCCAAGGTGGAAAAAGCGTTGTGGCAGATCATCCCGCCCGAAGAAGGCAGCGACCTGTGCCACCGCTTTGTGATGCACGGGCGGGCCGTATGCACCGCCCGCAGGCCGGAGTGCGAAAAGTGCTGCCTGGCAGACATCTGCCGGTACGCCAAAGAAAACGCAACCGCTTGATTTTGATCATCTAAAAGGACTCGCGTATGTTACTTTCAGGAGGTATTCTTATGTTCAGTTTTATTTTCAGTCTGCTGGTGGGCGCATTGGCCGGTTACATTGCAGGCCGCATCATGGGCAGTGAGACCAGTGCCTTTCGCAATGTAGTGCTGGGCATCGTCGGCGGCTTTGTCGGCGGGCTTGTGTTTGGCCTGCTGGGCCTGTCCGCCACCGGCTTTGTGGGCAACCTCATCGTCTCGGTGGTGGGTGCCTGCGTGTGCATCTGGGTCGGCCGCAAGCTGTTCCGCTGATCCTTCCGCAGCCTATACGCATCGTGCTATACAAAATGCCTCAGATTTCGACAAGAAAGCTGAGGCATTTTCTTTTGTCAATCCGCTGCAACTGTGCTATAATTATTTTTGTGTCTTGAAGTAGGAAAGGAAGTATTATCATGGAAAACAGGACCGAAGCTTCGGTGCAGAAGGTGGCCGGGGCCCAGCCCACGCGGCCCTATGCCTTCAGCCGTAAGGTCTTCGCCGAGGGGATGCGGGACGGCGTGCCCATCGCCCTGGGCTATTTTGCCGTCTCATTCTCGCTGGGCATTGCGGCCCGCAAAGCGGGGCTCACCCCGCTGCAGGGCTTTGTGGCCAGCCTGCTCAACAACGCCTCCGCCGGGGAGTATGCCGCCTTTGCCCTCATCGCCGGCGGAGCCACCTACCTGGAGGTGGCCATCATCACCCTCATTGCCAATGCCCGTTATCTGCTGATGAGCTGCGCCCTGGCCCAGCGGTTTGCCCCCGGCACACCGTTTTTCCACCGCCTCATCATCGGCTACGACGTCACCGATGAACTGTTCGGCATCACCATTGCCCGCCCGGGCTGGCTGAACCCGTTTTACACCTACGGTGCCATCCTGCTGGCGGCCCCTGCCTGGGCATCCGGCACAGCGCTTGGCATCGTGGCAGGCAATCTGCTGCCCCTGCGGGCCGTCAGTGCCCTGAGCGTGGCGCTGTACGGAATGTTTTTGGCCATCATCATTCCCCCGGCCCGGAAGGACCGGGTCGTGGCGGTGCTGGTGGCCGTCAGCTTTGCGCTGAGCTTTGTCTGCAATTATCTGCCCGGCATCTCGGCTCTCTCGGACGGCACCCGCACCATCCTTCTCACCGTGGCCATCTCCTGTGCGGCGGCGGTGTTGTTCCCCCACAGGCAAGAGGAGGCAGAGCAGTAAGATGAAGAACCCCTGGATCTACATCGCCGTCATGTTCGGCGTCTCCTATGCCATCCGCGTACTGCCGCTGACCCTCATCCGCAAGCCCATCCGAAACCCGTTCATCCAGTCGTTTCTGTACTATGTGCCCTATGTGACGCTGGCGGTGATGACCTTCCCGGCCATCGTTAACGCCACCCAGAACCCCCTTGCGGGTGCTGCCGCGCTGGTAGTCGGCATGGTGGCGGCATGGCTGGGCGCGGGGCTCTTCCCCGTTTCCGTCCTGTGCTGCGCGGTGGTCTTTGTGCTGGAACTGTTTTTGGTGCACTGAGATGAAAAAAATGCTGCTTACCGGGGCGGGCGGTTTTGTCGGGGCTCGCATCGCCGACCAGTGGCAGGGGCGTTTTTCCCTCTGTACGTTTCCGCAGGGCTTTGCGGCCTCTGCGGAGGAAAGCGCGGTGCGCCGCCTCATCGACCGGGAGCGCCCGGACGTCATCGTCCACGCCGCCGCCCTCTCCAACACGGCTTTCTGTGCGGCCCACCCGGAGGAATCCTACCGGGCGAACGTCCTGCTGCCGGAATGGGTGGCAAAGGGCGCAGCCGAGACGGGGGCGAAGCTGCTGGCCTTCAGCTCCGATCAAGTGTATGCAGGCGTGCAGTCCGAAGGCCCCCTGCCCGAAGCACGGTCTCTCTCCCCCACGAACGTCTACGGCCAACACAAGCTGGAGGCCGAGGCCCGGGTGCAGGCCGTGTGCCCCGGCGCCGTTTTGCTGCGGGCAGCCTGGATGTACGATTTCCCGGGCCGACAGCTGCCCATCCGGGGCAACCTGCCGCTGAACCTGCTGGACGCCGCCCAAAACGGCGTGCCGCTGCGGTTTTCCGAGAACGACCACCGGGGTGTGAGCTATGTCCGGGAGGTCGTTGCAAAGCTCATCCCCGCCATAGATCTGCCCGGCGGGGTCTACAATTTCGGCAGCGGAAACGACGCCAATATGTTCGATACCGCCGCCCGATTTGCCCGGATGCTGCACGCCGATGTCACACTGGAAAAAGACCACTGGACGCGCAACCTTGTCATGGACGGCCAAAAGCTGGCCGCCTTCGGCATTCGGTTCGACTCCACCCTCGATGCGTTTGCCCGGTGTCTGAACGATTACAAGCTGCCATAAGATAAGAAAAAAGCATCTGCCGCGTCTCAGTTTTTGAGCGCAGTACAGATGCTTTTTGTCATTTTCTCTTATTTCCAGAGCTGTGCCGTGACCAGCTCCAGCACGCTGCCCGCAATGCAGCGGGCCTTATCCGAGATGAGGAAGCAGTTTTCCAGCTCCGCTCTGCGCGGGTCCACGTCCGCCACCTTAAAGCCCTTGGGCACTGGGTAGCCGTCCCGCAAAAGGCCCCGCAGGATGCCGGAGATCTGCGTTTTGACGGGCACTTGCTCCCCTTCCGGCGTTTCGACTACGGCGATGGTGTCCCCGGCCTCCACAAGGTCGGCAATGGCACCCACATCCCGGAAAATGCCTGCAGCCGGAGCGTGGATGACCCGCTCGGCCCCATAGCCGCCGATGACGCCCGGCACGCCGGAGTTGGGGGCGGCAGGGCCCTGTGCAAGGATGCGGCCCAGCTTGTGGCCGCGCTTGGTCTCCACCACATAGTCCACATCCTGCCCGGCTGCAAACCCGGGCCCGAGGGCAATGGTGAGGGGTGCCATCGCCCGGGTGGTGCCCAGATTGCGCTTGGCCAGGATGGCATCCACCACCACGTCAGGCTTTGCCGCCGGGATGCTCTCGCCCTTGGGGTCCACGAGGACGGGCACTGCCCCGCAGGCCCAGACGGCTTCGGCCTCGGCGAGCGACACAATGGAAACCGCCCGCAGGCCCTCCACGGTGGTCTCGCCCTCATAGACCGCTTCGCACAGGGAGACCTGACGGCGGATGGCGGCAGGGTGCTCCGCTTCCAGCACCAGCACCCGCAGCCCGGCGGACCACAGCCGATGGATGGTGCCGGTGGCAAGGTCGCCGCCGCCCCGCACAACGATCAGATGGTCACGCTTCATCGTGTTTTCCTCCATTCCAGACTTGCAGCAGAAGCTCCATGGAGCCGCCGCAGGCGGCCAAGGCCGCGTCTTCGCTGGCCAGCAGGGCATCCAGATCATAGCAGGCAAGCTGAGGGGAGGCTTCGCGGCCCGCCAGCATTTTCCCGGCCAGCTGCCGGGCGCGGTGCTCCATAATGCCGCCGCCCACGCTGCCCACAGCGCTGCCGTCGGCCCGAACCAGCATCTTGGCTCCCAGCTCGCGGGGGGTGGAGCCATGGCGGCGGACGATGGTGGCCAGCACCGCCGCTTCGCCCGCTGCCGCGCATTCTTCCAGCACAGCCCGGATCTCCGGCCCAAAGCCCTCAGTGAGCTGTCGGCTGCTTTTGATCTCCACGATCTGCGCCAGAATGGAGAGCGCGATCTCCTGCGCCGATCTGGCCCCGATGGCAAGCCCGATGGGGGCGTGGAGCTGCTCCACCCGGGCCGGGTCGGCCCCGGCCTCCAGCAGCTGGCGGCGGACAAGCCCGGCCCTGCCCCGGCTGCCCATCATGCCCACGTAGGCGGCAGGCTTTTGCAGGATGGCCTTGAGGCAATCCAGATCGTAGGCGTGGGCCCGGGTGACGACGATGAAATACGTCTCTGCACCGCCGGAGACCTTTGCCAGTTCCTCCGCAAAGGGGCCGCAGCGGACACAGTCGGCCCCGGCGACCCGCAACGCGTCCGCGTACTCGCAGCGGTCCTCCAGCGCAATGACGGGCAGGTCCAACAGCTTTGCGATCTGCACCACTGCCACAGCCACATGGCCGCCGCCGCAGACCACCAGCCGGGGCCCTGCCCCAAAGCGCTCGGCGAACACGGGCACGCCGCCCACC
>RKCM01000161.1 GCA_014858325.1 Oscillospiraceae bacterium
GCCTGCGCCACCTCCTGCACCAGCGCGTCGGTGCGGATGAGACGGCGCAGCAGGCTCAGATTGACCCGCAAAAGATCGGCAAAGCCCTCCCGGGAGCCCCGCAGGGTCCCTTCCCCGCTGGGCTCCTCCACCGAGCGGAATTTGAGCCCCTGCACCGAGAACGCAATGCCCTGCCCGCAGCCGTCCAGCAGCAGCACCGCCATGCCCGCCGTCAGCCGCGTCGTCAAGTCGGCAAAATCGGCCACAGGCTTGCTCTCGGCAGGCAGGCCGGAGTGGTGGAGCAGCAGCGCGAACAACGCCCTGCCGTCCTGCGGAGCAGCTTCCGGCGTGCGGCGGCTGACGGCGTCCAGCAAAAGCACCCAGAGAGATTCCAGGCTGGCCATGCCGTCAAACAGGACGATGGCCCCCCTGCAGCCATAAAGCTCGATGGTTTTGGAATAAAAATCCGCAGAGAGGCCAAACTTCTCCCTGAGGGCGGCCAGATTTTCGTTGAGCTGGGTGGAAAGCTGCGGCAAAACACGTCACTCCTTTTCCCAGCAGTATGCCCCCGCCCCCGGTAAATATTCCTCGGAGGAGGTCTTTGATTTGAAGCTTCTGATCTTCCGCACCATCCTCATTTACGGCTGCGTGTTGTTTTCCATGCGGCTGATGGGCAAGCGCCAGCTGGGCGAGCTGCAGCCCGAAGAGCTGGTTTCCACCATCCTCATCTCCAACCTGGCGTCCGTCTCCATCGAGTCCGAAGAAGTGCCCGTGACAGCCAGCCTCATCCCGCTGTTTCTCATTGCTGCGCTGGAGCTGCTGGGCTCGGTGCTCAGTTTCCGCAGCCAGTGGTTTTTCAACCTGATGTCCGGGCGGCCCAAAACCGTGATCCTGGACGGGCAGATCGACCAGAACGCCCTGCGGATGCTGCGGCTGACCATCGCAGACCTGATGGAGGCCCTGCGGGGCAAGGATGTCTTTGACCCCCGGGATGTCTCCTACGCCGTCATTGAGACGAACGGCTCCCTCTCGGTGGCGCTGCGGCCCGAGAGGGAGCCGGCCAGGCTGGCCGACCTGCAGCTCAAAGCCCAGCAAACGCAGGCCACGATCCCCTTTGTGCTGGACGGGCAGGTGCTGGAAGACAATCTGCACTGGTGCGGCAAGGATGCCGACTGGCTGGCCCGGACCGCAAAAGCCAACAAGGCGCTGCTCTCGGAGATCCTGCTCTTGATCGGCAATGAGACGGAGGACTATTTTCTGCTCAAAAAAGAGCCCCGCTCCCGGAAGGAGGCAGGCTGATGAAACGCATTTACGCCTGCCTGGCCATCGTGGCAGTACTGCTGACTGTGGCCTTTTACAGCAGCTGGAAGGTGCAGCGGTTTGCGAAAGACATCTCGGACGACATTGACACGGCCATGGAAGCCGTCCGGGACGAGGAGATCTCCTCTGCCCGCAAAGCACTGGCAGAGGGCAGTGAGCGCTGCGACCAGATGCGGGAGCACATGAACCATCTGCTGCGCACCGATGTTTTCACCGAACTGGAGGCCTGCCTCAAGGCGGCGGACGGCTATCTCGAACGAGACGCCCCCGAGGAAGCCTTCGGTGAGCTGCGCCGGGCACAGGTGCAGGTGGAGACGATGGAATGGCTGTCGCGACGCATCTTATAAACAGCCTCACCCTCTCAGGCAAAGGGGGAGCCAAATCTTCTAAAACAAAAGATCCAGCCGTCTCTCGCTGTCTTACGAGAAACGACTGGATCTATTTTTAGGGTTTACAGTTTTTCTTTGCGGCTGCCCATAAGCTTTTTCAGTTCATTGAAAAAGCTCTCAACGTCCGCAAACTGCTGGTAGACCGAAGCGAAGCGGACATAGGCCACTTCGTCGATGCGCTTGAGCTCCTGCATGGTCAGCTCGCCGATGCGCACACTGGTCACTTCCCGGTCGTAGGAGCTCATCAGGGTCTGCTCAATGCTGCTCACGGCCCGTTCCAGCGTCTCGTAGCTCACGGGGCGCTTGGCGCAGGCCCGCAGCATGGCGTTGAGGAGCTTCTGGCGGTCGAAGGGCTCCCGGGAGTTATCCTTCTTGATGACGATGAGGGGCACCGTCTCCACGATCTCATAGGTCGTAAACCGCATGTGGCAGCGCAGGCACTCCCGGCGGCGGCGGATGCGCTCGCCGTCCTCGGTGGGGCGGGAGTCGATCACCTTGGATTCTTCATCGCCGCAATAGGGACATTTCATATTCGTTCCTCCTGTTTCGCCGGAAAGCTCCCGCGAAGATCAATCCTTTTTCTGCTTGCGCTCGGTCCACAGCACCCAGGCCGAGGTGGAGACACAGAGCGAGGTGTACACGCCGCTGAGCATACCCATCATCAGCGGGAAGGCAAAGGTGAAGATGCTGTCCAGCCCGTAGAGCTTGGAGATGATGCACATCACGGCCAACGCCATCACGGTGGTGACGGTGGTAATGATGGTGCGGCGGGCAGACTGGTTGACCGACTGGTTGACCAGCTCTTCAAAGGTCGCCTTTTTGCCCATGAGGCTGCGGTTTTCGCGGATGCGGTCGTAGACCACGACGGTATCGTTGATGGAATAGCCGAGGATGGTGAGCATGGCGGCAATAAAGTTGCCGTCCAGCGGGGTGCGCAGCAGCACAAAGGTGCCAAACACCACCATCAGGTCGTTGAGCAGGGCCAGCACGGCCATCATGCCGCCGGTAAGGCCGCCGATGTTCTTGAAGCGGAGGGCAATGTACAGCAGGATGACGGCCAGCGCAAAGACGACGGCCACAAGGCTCTTCTGCAGGAACTTGGTGCCCATAGCTGCGCTGACATTGCTCAGGGAGAGCTGTGCAAATGCATTTTCCGGGTACTGCTCATTGAGGGAGTCCAGCAGGGTCTGTACCTCATCGGTGGTCACCGTCTCCGTGCCGGGCATGGAGATCTTCAGGGTCTGCTCCCCGGTGGCCACATTCTCGCCGGTCTGCAGGGTCAGGTCCTTGCTGCCCAGCGCCTCGGCGGCGGTGGCCTGCACGTCGGACAGGGCAAAGCTGTCCTCATAGCGCAGGGTGATCATGGCACCGCCGGTGAACTCCGTATCCAGCCGGACGCCGAAGACCACCGCACACAGCATAATGGCTGCCATCAGGCAGCTGGAGACGGTCAGGAAGCGCTTGCGCAGCGCGACAAAGTCCACGGGCTTTTTCTCCGCAGGAGCTTTCTTATCGGCACCGTAGAGCCAGGGATTGCGCAGAGCCTTGATGGAGGCTGCCCCCCGGATCATAACACGGGTGGCAAAAACGCCGAAGACGAAGTTGAGCAGCACGCCCGTCAGCAGCGTGTAGCCAAAAGCGTAGATGGTACCTGCCGTCGAGGGGCCGAAAGCGAAGAAGACGAAGTGGAGCGCCTTGGCAAACAGGCCATCCGAGGGGCCGAAGGCACCCATCAGGACGATGGCGACGATCACGATGGTGACGTTGCCGTCGATGATAGGCGTCAGGCCGCGGGCAAAGCCGCTCTTGAGCGCGCCATCCAGCGATTTGCCGCTGCGCAGCTCTTCCTTGATGCGCTCGGCGGTGATGACGTTGGCGTCCACACCCATGCCGATGGCGAGGATGATGCCTGCGATGCCGGGCAGTGTCAGGGTAAAGCTTTCAAACACCGGGAAATAGCCGGAGACAAAGGCCAGCGTAGCCGCCACCTGCCCCGCCAGCGCAATGCAGGCCAGGAAACCGGGCAGGCGGTAGAGGGCCGTCATCAGCACCACGATGAGGGCAAACGCGATGAGGCCGGCCAGCACCATGGCGGCGAGGCTGTTCTCGCCCAGACTGGGGCTGATGGTGGAGTAGCTGTCCACCGAAAGAGCAAACGGCAGCGAGCCGGAGTTGATCTGGCGGGCCATTTTGACCACGGCATCCTGCGTGAAGGGATCGGATGCCGAGCTGGTGATGATGGCCTTGCCATCGGTGATGGCGGCATTGACGGTGGCGGTGCTGACATTCTCGTCGTCCAGCCAGATGCTGATGGTGCCGCCCGACTGATACAGCTTGGTGGTGGCGTCACCAAAGGCCTTGGCACCTTCGTCAGTAAAGGTCAGGGCGACGTAATACTCCGAGCTGCTGCCGCTGACGGGGCCGTACTGGGCCGCCGCACTCTGCACCTCAGAGCCGTCCAGGATCAGCTCGCCGTCGGCACTGCTGCCCTCCCGGAAGGTCAGGTAGGCGGTGGTGCCGATCTCCTGAATGGCGGCTTCCGGGTCGAAGTCCGTCTCGCCGGACTGCCACGGGAACTCCAGGATCAGGCTGTCGGCGTTGGTATCGACGTACAGCTCATAGTCGGTGATGTTCAGCGCCACCAGACGGTTTTCGATGACGAGCTGGGCTGCTGCCAGCTGCTCGTCCGTTGCATCGTAGCCATCGGAGGGCACGAACGTCACATTGACGCCGCCCTTGATGTCCACACCGAAGCGGATGTCCTTTGCGCCTTTGAGGTAGGTGGTGGTCACGTCGCCATACTTGACCGCAACGCCGAAGAATGCCGTATAGACAAACGCCGCGATCAGGACGACAGAGAGCACCAGCTGCCATGCTTTGCCTTTTGTCTTCATAAAAATCGGGAAACCTCCAAATATAATAAATCTCCGCTGCGCCGTCACAGCGGCGGTGCAGGGAGATTTTCAACACGGGAAGGGATCAGTTCTTTTCCGCCAGAAGCTTTTCCACAGCGGCCAGCTTCACGCAGGTGCAGAGCAGGTCGGACGCGGTCTCCACCTCATCCAGGCTGGGATAGGTGGGGGCGATGCGCAGGTGGGAGTCCTCCGGGTCCTTGTGATAGGGGTAAGCGGAACCGGCACCGGTCAGGGTCAGGCCGGCCTCCTTGCACAGGGCAGCCACCCGCTTGGCGCAGCCGGGCATGACGTACAGGCTGATGAAGTAGCCGCCCTTGGGGTTGGTCCAGTGGGCGATGTCGCCGCAGGGGGTCAGCTCCTCCGAGAACGCAGTCTTCACCGCGTCAAAGCAGGGCACGAGGCGGCGGCGGTGCTTTGCCATGTGGGCCAGCACGCCCTCCTTGTTCTTGAGGAAGCGGACATGGCGCAGCTGGTTCATCTTATCGTAGCTGATGATCATGACGGAGAACCGCTTGCACATGTACTTCATGGAGTTCTCGCTGCAGGCAATGGCCGAAACGCCTGCGCCGGGGAACGTGATCTTGCTGGTGGAGGTGAACATGAACACCCGATCCTCTGTGCCGTACTTCTTGCATTCGTTCAACAGCACCGGCGTTTCAATGATCTCGTCGGTAAGGTGATGCACGATGTAGGCTTCGTCCCAGAAGATCTTGAAATCGGGGGCGGCAGTTTTCATCTTTGCAAAGCGCTCCACCGTTTCATCGCTGTAAGTATAGCCATCGGGGTTGGAGTACTGGGGCACACACCAGATGCCCTTAATGGTATCATCCTCGGCCACCAGCTTTTCCACAACATCCATATCCGGGCCGTTGGGGGTCATGGGCACGCTGATCAGCTCAAAACCAAACTCCTCGGTAATGGCAAAATGGCGGTCATAGCCGGGCACCGAGCAGAGGAACTTGCGCTTTTCTACCTGAGACCAGGGGCAGGGAGACTCCGGGAAGCCGAAGCAGTAGCCCATGGAGATGAGGTTGTACATCAGCTGCAGGCTGGAGTTACCGCCCACAAAGACCTCCTCGGCCTTGACCCCCATCACATCGGCAAACAGCTCCCGGGCCTCGTGCAGGCCCTCCAGATCGCCGTAGTTGCGGGCATCGGTGCCGGCATCGGTGGTGTAATCGGTCATCTGCAGCAGGCCCATGGCCAGATCCATCTGGTGGGGGCCGGGCTTGCCGCGGGCCATGTTCAGCTTCAGGCCCAGTGCCTGATATTTCTGATAAGCTTCTTCAAGCTTGGCCTTTTCGGCAGCCAGTTCTTCGCGGTTCATTTCAAAATAGTTTGCCATAAACACACACTCCTATCATACTTTCGGAAACCCACTTTTTTGCTGGGAACTGCGACAGAAAATGTGCTCCTGCCAGAGAGTATACCGCCGCATTTTGCTGCTCCGCATCCCATACCTTAATATTTTACTACATTTCAGGCCAGGAAACAAGTCAGAAGGCGCAAAAAAGCCCCGCCCGGAGCAAAAAGCCTTGGGCGGGGCTTCTCTCCCCTGCTGTGCGGCGGGCCGCTCAGCCAAGAGAGGTCTGATTTTTATAGCGCTTGCGCACCGCGCCGTATTCCAGCTGCGGCTTGCCGCCCTCCACGGTGTCCTTGTCAATGGTGACACGGATGATGGTGGGGTCGTTGGGCACATCGTACATGATGGGCATGAGGATGCTTTCCATCACGCTGCGCAGGCCGCGCGCGCCGGTCTTCCGCTCGATGGTCTTCCGCGCAATGGCGTGGAGGGCTTCATCGGTGATCTCCAGCTCCACGTTGTCCATGGACAGCAGCTCTTTGTACTGCTTGACGAGGCTGTTGCGGGGCTCCTTGAGCACGCGCACCAGCGCATCCTCGTCCAGATCATCCAGCACGGTGATGACCGGCAGACGGCCGATCAGCTCGGGGATGAGGCCGAACTTGACCAGATCGTGGGGTTCCACCTTCCGCAGCAGGGCACGCTCCGCTTCCACGGAGTTATCCTTCAGCGGGCTGCCGAAGCCGAGGGCGGATTTATCGGTGCGGCGCTGGATGTATTTATCCAGGCCGTCGAACGCGCCGCCGCAGATGAAGAGGATGTTGGTGGTATCGATCTGGATGAACTCCTGCTGGGGGTGCTTGCGGCCGCCCTGCGGGGGCACATTGCTCACCGTGCCTTCCAGGATCTTCAGCAGCGCCTGCTGCACGCCCTCGCCGCCCACATCGCGGGTGATGGAGGGGTTCTCGCTCTTGCGGGTGATCTTATCGATCTCGTCGATGTAGATGATGCCGATCTGGGCCTTCTGCACGTCGAAATCGGCCGCCTGCAGCAGCTTTAACAGGATGTTCTCCACGTCCTCGCCCACATAGCCCGCCTCCGTAAGGGTGGTGGCGTCTGCAATGGCGAAGGGCACGCCCAGCATCTTGGCCAGCGTCTGGGCCAGCAGCGTTTTGCCGACGCCGGAGGGGCCCAGCAGCAGCACGTTGGATTTTTGCAGCTCCACGTCTGCGCCCTTGCCGCTGAGGATGCGCTTGTAGTGGTTGTACACCGATACAGCCAGCACACGCTTGGCCTCATCCTGCCCGATGACATACTGATCCAGGCCCTCTTTGATCTCGGCCGGGGTCTTGATGTTGACGGAGAGGCTGTCCGTGGTCTGAATGCGGGCCCGGGTGGCACCGCCGCGGGCCGGGCGGGCGCTGGGGTGATCCGGCTTGTCGGAGAGCAGGTCGGCGCACAGGCCGATGCACTCGCTGCAGATATTGACCCCGGGGCCAATGATCATCCGCTCCACTTCGTCCTGATGCTTGCCGCAAAAGCTGCAAACCAGATCTTTTTCGTTTCTATCTCTGCCGGAATTGTTGTTTGCCATAGCCGTTTTTCCTTATCCTGGGTGTATTGCGTCCCGTCCGGGCTCAGCGGTGAGTGATGACCTCATCAATGAGGCCGTATTCCTTGGCCTGCTGCGGCGTCATATAGTTGTCGCGCTCGGTATCCAGCTGGATCTTTTCCAGCGGCTGGCCGGTGTACTCGCTGAGCATACGGTTCATCTTCTCGCGGATGCGCACCATGTGCTCAGCATGGATCTTGATATCGGTGGTCTGGCCGGAAAGGCCGCCGCCCTGGCCGCCGATGAGCGGCTGATGGATCAGGATCTCGGAGTTGGGCAGAGCAAAGCGCTTGCCCTTGGTGCCGCTTGCCAGCAGGAACGCGCCCATGGAAGCTGCCATGCCCATGCAGATGGTGGACACATCGCACTTGATATACTGCATGGTATCGTGGATGGCCATGCCTGCGGAGATGGAGCCGCCGGGGCTGTTGATATACAGGCTGATATCCTTATCCGGGTCCTGCCCTTCCAGATACAGCAGCTGGGCCACAACGAGGCTGGCGGAGGTATCGTTGACATCCTCGCTCAGCACGATGATGCGGTCGTTCAAAAGACGAGAGAAAATATCATAGGAACGCTCGCCGTGGGACGACTGCTCCACAACGTAAGGAACAAAACTCATAGGGTTCGCCTCCTGAGAAAGTAATTCTTGGCAAAATTGACCGATACGGCTTGAACCTGAATCCGCACCGTATCGGTCAATTTGAACAACCTTTTTATGCGACCGTGTGCGCCAAATAAATTATTCAGCTGCCTCGGTCTTCTCGGCCTCAGCGGCCTTCTCCACGATGTTGGCGTGGCTCTTGATGAAGTCGATGGCCTTGTTGATGGCCAGGTCCTTCTTCAGATCGTCGGTGTTGACGACCTCGCGGACCTTGTCCTCTTCCATCTTGTACTGGTCGGCGATGCGCTTGATCTCAGCGTTGACTTCGTCCTCGGAAGCCTCGATGTTCTCAGCAGCGGCAACAGCCTCCAGTGCCAGACGGATCTTGACCTGCTTCTCAGCCTGGGGCATGAAGGAAGCGCGGAACTGATCCACAGTCTGGCCCATATACTTCAGGTAGTCTTCCAGACGCAGGCCCTGCTGCTCCACACGGAAGGCGAAGTCGTTGACCATCTCGTCCATGCGGCTGTCGTACATTGCCTGCGGGATCTCGCCCTCCATGCTGTCGATGACCTGATCCACCAGAGCGTTCTCCACGGTCAGATCGTCCTGCTTGTCCAGCTGCTCCTGCTGGTTCTTGCGGATGGACTCCTTGTAAGCGTCCAGGGTGTCGAACTCGGAGACATCCTTTGCGAACTCGTCGTCCAGAGCGGGCAGCTCCTTGTACTTGACCTCGTGCAGCTTGATCTTGAAGACAGCGGGCTTACCGGCCAGCTCTTCTGCCTGATACTGCTCGGGGAAGGTGACGTTGACGTCGAACTCCTCGCCGGCAGCATGGCCCACGACCTGCTCCTCAAAGCCGGGGATGAAGGAACCGCTGCCCAGGGTCAGGCTGTAGTGCTCAGCCTTGCCGCCCTCGAATGCAACGCCATCCACAAAGCCCTCGAAGTCGATGTCGGCGATGTCGCCGTTCTGAGCAGCGCCCTCACGGGTCAGCTCGCGGGCGTTGCGCTCCTGCACATGCTTCAGCTCAGCTTCCACATCGGCGTCGGAGACGGTATGGACGGTCTTCTCCACGGTCAGGCCGTTGTAGTTGCCCACCTTGACTTCGGGCTTCACGGCGACCTTGACAGTCAGGGTGACACCCTCGGTCTCGCTGGCGGAATCGACGGTGACCTCAGGACGGCCCACGGGCTCGATGCCGGCTTCCTTCACGGCAGCCTCGTAAGCAGCCGGGAACAGCTCGTTGATGGCATCATAGGTAAAGACATCAGCGCCGTACATCTTCTCGATGATGGCACGGGGAGCCTTGCCCTTGCGGAAGCCGGGCACAGCGTACTTCTTGCCCTCCTTCTTGAAGACATCGGCCACTGCGCCCTTGAAGGCCTCAGCGTCGATGGAGAACTGCAGCTCTGCCATGCTCTTTTCGAGCTTTTCGCACTTGATGAAATTCATTTTGGTTATCCTCCACTCAAAAATTCTATTGCGTTGGGGCAGCGGGAATACTGCCGCCTGCAACCGCGCACCGCGTCCTTGCTGTTTGCGAAATGCGGGGACGCGCGCGCTCTATTGGGTGCAACAATCGCGTCAAAACTTATTATAGCACGCTTTGGACACAATTGCCAGACCAAATTTTTGCATTTTGTTCTTTTTGCCCAGCTTTTTGCGGTTTCAATTGATGCGGTAGGGGCAGAAACGCAGCCCATCGGCGCTGACAAGCTTGTAGCGGATGCCGTCCACATCGCCCTGCACCGCATAGCGGATGGCGTTGCCGTGCAGATGGCCGTAGAAACAGTGCCGGATGCCGTAGGCTTTCAGCGTTGCCACGATCTCCGGGGCGCTGGTGCCGGTGTACACCGGCGGATAATGCAGGAACACCAGCTTTTCCAGCCCCGGCTCGGCGGCGTCCAGGCTCATCTTCAGCCGCCCGATCTCCCGGTTCATCACCTTTTCGTCGTGGGGCTCCCCCACATCGAACAGCCAGCCCCGGGTGCCGCAGAGGGCGTAGCCCTCCACGGAGTAGGAGTTGTTGTGCAGGATGTGCAGGGTATCGAAGCCCTCGGCCTTGAGGTAGGCATTCATCTTATTGGCGGTGGTCCACCAGTAATCGTGGTTGCCCTTCATGATGAGCTTCTGGCCGGGCAGCTGCTGCAAAAATGCAAAGTCCCTGCGGGTATCGGTCAGACGCATGGCCCAGCTGATATCTCCTGCCAGTACGATGGTATCCTCCGGGGTGATGAGCTTGCGCCAGTTGCGCTCCAGCCGCTCCAGATAGCCGTCCCAGCCGGGAAAGATATCCATGGGCTTGGAAGCGCCCAGCGAGAGATGGGGATCGCCAAGCACAAAAAGTGCCATTGTTGTTTACTCCTGTTCTAAAAGCGTTGCAGGGGTTCAGCTCTGGTAGCTGAGGGCCACATCCGCGATCCGGGCCGGGTCGATGACCGCATCGAACCGCTCGGTCTTCCGGCGCAGGGCCGCGAGGCTGGCCGGGGCCGTGTGATGGGTAGCCGCTTCCAGCGCCTGCATGGCTTCAAAATCGTTTTCGGGGGCGGTGTGGCCCAGCGCCTCCAGCACGCTGCGGGGGAACTTGAAGGGCGACGCGGTGGAGAGCACCACCATGGGCACGCCTGCCTGCTTTTCCCGGGCGGCAACATGGAAGGCCACCGCCGTGTGGGTATCGCAGAGGTAGCCGTCCTGCTCATAGCGGGCCTTGATCTCCCCTGCCACCTCGGCCTCGCTGGACCAGCCGCAGCCGAAGGATTCCTGAATGGCCGCCAGCGTCTCGGGCCGGACGGTATAGCTGCCCGTTTCGGCCAGGCTCTTCATAAAGCCCGCCACTTCCGCATCGCTGCCGGTGACATGGTACAGCAGCCGCTCCAGATTGGAGGACACCAGAATGTCCATGCTGGGGGAAGTCGTCTTAAAGAACTCCCGCTTGGCGGTGTAGGTGCCGGTGGTGAGGAAGTCGGTCAGGACGTTGTTCTCGTTGGACGCGCAGACCAGCCTGCCCACGGGCAGGCCCATCCGCTTGGCGTAGTAGCCTGCCAGGATGTCGCCGAAGTTGCCCGTGGGGACACAGAAATCCACTTTGTCGCCAAAAGCGATCTTCTCCGCTTTCAGCAGCTGGGCATAAGCGGCAAAGTAGTAGACGATCTGCGGCACGAGGCGGCCCCAGTTGATGGAGTTGGCGCTGGAAAGGCGGATGTTCCGCTCAGCGAGCTTTGCCGCAATGTCCTTATCGCCAAAAACCTTCTTCACGCCGGTCTGCGCATCATCAAAGTTGCCGCGGACAGCGTAAACGGCGACGTTCTCGCCTTCCTGCGTTGCCATCTGCAGGCGCTGGATCTCGCTGGTGCCGCCCGTGGGGTAGAACACTGCGATCTCCACGCCGGGGACATCGTGGTAACCATCCAGCGCAGCCTTGCCGGTATCGCCGCTGGTGGCCACCAGGATCAGGGTCTTCTCGGTGCGGCCCAGATTTTTCTTGGCCTCCACCAGCAGTTTGGGCATCAGCTGCAGCGCGTAATCCTTGAATGCGCAGGTCGGGCCGTGCCACAGCTCCAGCGCATACACCTCGTCGGACACGGGGGCCAGATAGCCTGCCTTGCCGCCGAAGGCTTCCCCATAGGTGCCAGCCGCAGCGTTGGCCAGAAACTCCTTGGAATAATCCGTCAGGTATTCGCCCACGATGGCAGCTGCCATCTCCGGGTAATCCAGACCGCAAAGGGCTTTTACGTCCACCTGCGGAAAGCTTGCCGGGACAAACAGGCCGCCCTCATCGGACAGGCCCTGTGCAATCGCCTCCGAAGAGGTCACCACGCGGTTTTGATCTCTTGTGCTGAAAAATTGCATCGTTGTGCTCCTTTTTGCCAGAGGGCCCATCCTTTGGCCCCATGTTGCGGCACAGGCTCCAGCGGCGCTGCGCCGTTTTCCCACCGGGCGCCGCCTGTTCAGGCTGTGAAAGCACCCCTTATAATATGTACCATCCAGCGCCCGCTGTCAAGAGGGGTCACCTCGGCAACGTCAAAACGCATGGGAACATCGCTCTGGTCGGTGCGCTGCAAATAGAGCATGGCCGTGCGGAGGATGCGCCGCTGTTTGGCTTTGGTCACCGCGGCGGCGGGGGTGTCCAGCGAATCCGCAGCGCGGGTCTTCACCTCACAGAAGACGAGGGTGCCGTCCGCTTCCCGCAGGATGAGGTCGATTTCTCCCTCCCGGGCATGGTAGCTGTGGACCAGGAGCTTT
>RKCM01000154.1 GCA_014858325.1 Oscillospiraceae bacterium
TACCTGCAAAGCGGCGATTACAACGCCGCCCTCCGCCTTGGCACCGCCTGCGGCAGCGCGACCGCGTTCAGTCTGGGGCTCGCCAAGAAGGCCGATATTGACGCATTGCTGAAAGAACTTTAACATCCTCGCCCTCTCCGTCACCTGCGGTGACACCTCTCCCAAAGGGAGAGGTAAGACTTGGCTCCCCCTTTGGGGGAGCTGTCGAGCGAATGCGAGACTGAGAGGGTGAGCTAGTTTAGGAGAGGAGAACACCCCATGCGTATTACGGAATTGTTCAACGCCAAGGCCATCGCACTGGATGTGCCCGCCGCCAACCGGGATGAGATCATCGCGAAGCTGGTGGAGCTGCAGACCACCCACGGCAATATCACCGACGCCGAGGCCTACAAAAAAGCCCTCTACGCCCGCGAGGCCGAGGGTTCCACCTACGTCGATAACGGCATCACGGTGCCCCACGCCAAGACCGGCGTGGTCACCCGGCCCAGCCTGGCCGCTCTGCGGCTGGCAAAGCCTGTCCAGTACAACGCCGAGGACGACGGCGAGACCGACCTGCTCTTCGCCATCGCGGCCCCGGAGGACGGCGGCCTCCATGTGGATATGCTGGCCCGGATGATGCAGATGCTGATGAACGAGGACTTTGTGGAAAAGCTCCGGGCCGCCCAAACGCCCGCCGCCTTCCTGGACGCCATCGACACACAGGAGGAGGCCCAGTTCGGCGACGAGAGCTTTACCGAAAAGGTCATCCCGCAGGATGGCTTCCGGGTGCTGGCGGTCACGGCCTGCCCCAACGGCATTGCCCACACCTACATGGCCGCCGAGGCCCTGACGAAGGCCGGCGAAAAGCTGGGCCTGCCCACCAAGGTGGAGACCAACGGCTCCGACGGGGCCAAGAACGTGCTGACCCGCAAGGAGATCGAAGCCTGCGACGGCATCATCGTGGCGGCGGATAAAAACGTGGAGACCGCCCGCTTTGACGGCAAGCCCGTCCTCTTCACCCGAGTGGACGACGGCATCCATAAGCCGGAGGAGCTCATCAAAAAGGTGGCTCACGGCGAAGTGCCCGTTTACCACGCCAAGGGCGGCGCGCAGGCTTCCGCCGGGGAGGAAGAAGCCTCCGAGAGTCTGGGCCGCAGCCTGTATAAGCACCTGATGAACGGCGTTTCCCACATGCTGCCCTTCGTGGTGGGCGGCGGCATCATGATCGCGCTGGCCTTCCTGCTGGACGACTACAGCATCGACCCCTCCAATTTCGGCATGAACACCCCCACAGCGGCCTTCTTCAAGACGGTGGGCAGCGCGGCCTTCGGCTACATGCTGCCCATTCTGGCAGGCTTCATCGCCATGTCCATTGCCGACCGTCCGGGTCTGGCCGTGGGCTTTGCAGGCGGCGTCCTGGCCATGAACGGCACCAACTTCACGGGCATCGCCAACGGCGAGACCACCGGTATCTCCGGCGGCTTCCTGGCCGCTCTGCTGGCCGGTTTCGTGGCGGGATATGTGGTCCAGTTCCTGAAAAAGATCACCGAAAAGCTTCCCGCCAGCCTCAACGGCATCCGTCCCATGCTCATTTACCCGCTGGGCGGCATCCTCATCGTGGGAGCCGTGATGTGCGGCATCAACCCCGTTATGGGCATGATCAATACCGCCATGACCGATTGGCTCAACGCCATGGGCGGCACCTCCAAAGTCCTGCTGGGCGCCGTCGTGGCCGGGATGATGAGCATCGATATGGGCGGCCCCTTCAACAAGGCAGCCTACGTTTTCGGCACCGCAGCCCTTGCCTCCGGCAACTACGAGGTCATGGCCGCCGTCATGGTGGGCGGTATGGTACCTCCCATCGCCATCGCCCTCTCCACCACTTTCTGCCCCAAAAAGTGGACCCCCGACGAGCGCCGCAACGGCATCGTGAACTACGTCATGGGCCTGTGCTTTGTCACCGAGGGCGCCATCCCCTATGCGGCTGCGGACCCCCTCCGGGTGCTGCCCAGCTGCGTCATCGGCGCTGCACTGGCAGGCTCTTTGTCCATGACCTTCGGCTGCGCCCTGCGCGCGCCCCACGGCGGCATCTTCGTCTTCCCCGTGGTGGACCACGCGCTGCTGTACTGCGTGGCGCTGGCCGTGGGCAGCGTGGTGGGGGCCGTGATCCTGAGCCTGCTCAAAAAGACCCGCACCGATGCGGATTAAACCCGATACAACAAAAGCCGCTGCAGCCGCAGCGGCTTTTTTGAACCCTCTCAGTCTCGCATACGCTCGCCAGCTCCCCCAAGGGGGGAGCTCATCCAGCGTAAAAAATTAGATGGATAGGACCTCGCCCTTCGGGAGAGGTGGCAGCGCGTTAGCGCTGACGGAGAGGGTTATTTCTCCAACAAACACAAAAACCCGCCTGGCAGCGGGTTTTTGTGTATAGAGGGGTGGGAAAGTATATAAAGTGGTGAATCGCATTTTTGTGCAGCAGCAGCTCCCGAACTCCCTTCGGAGGCGCTTTTGGGCGCTCTCGTGCTCTGCGATATGTATTATACCAGCTTCTTCTTTTTTGTCAAATGAAAAATTTAAAAATTGCTTAAAATTGCACTTTACTTTTTGCCCAAAACTTTATATAATTAAAATATGCGAAATGAAATCCAGCTTTTTCGAGCTTTGTGCGATTGCGACAACAATAAAACTTTACTTTCAAAAATTTTTATGGATTTCAACAGAATATCAAAGGAGACCCACTCTCATGGATGATTTGGACCGTAAAATTCTTGCCCTGCTTGCCAAAAACGCCCGGATGCCCGTCAAAGAGATCGCCGAACAGGTGGCCCTCACCAGCCCGGCCGTTTCCAGCCGCATCCACAAGCTGGAGACCGACGGCATCATCGGCGGCTATACCGTCACCCTCAACCGCCCGGCGGACCGTGTCTATGTGGACGCCCTCATCAGCCTTTCGGTTGCGCCCAGCAAACACGAGGCCTTCCTGCACCTGATCCAGAACAGCAGGGAGGTGCTGCAGTGCTACCATGTCACCGGCGATTACACCTTCCTCATCAAAGTCAGCTGCGGCAGCATGCCCCAGCTGGAGCACCTGATCCTGCAGTTCCAGAAGCTGGGCACCACCTCCACCCAGATCATCCTCTCTACCCCTGTCAACCACGGGGATCTGGAAGCACTGATGCTGTAAAGCCCTGTTCACACAAAGGTTACATCCTGCGGCGCAATCCCTGCGCTCGCTGAACCGTATTGGGGATAGAAACCACTCCGCGTGGCATACTACCGCTAAGATTCAACGAACGAAAGGACGAACTCCTATGAAATGCAAACGCATCCTCGCGGCCCTGCTGGCCGGTGCAGCGCTGGTCACCATGGCCTTCTCCCTCACTGCCTGCGGCAAACCCGCGTCTTCTCCCTCCGCCTCCTCCACCCCCAAGGACTACACGCAGATCTTGCACGACGCCCGCCCCGAGGAAGACAACGAGTACGAGATGATCTTCTCGAAAGGCGACGACGGCAAGTTCACCGCCCAGTACGGCTACAGCGAGTCTTACGAAGCCGGCCAGCTGAACGATGAGATCGAAAATATGCTCTGGCCTCTGCTGGGGCTCGAAGACGACATGGTGGAGGATTTTGCCGCCTCCGTCTCCGGGATGATGGTGCAAAGCTACGCCATCGCCATCGTCAAGCCCGCACCGGGCAAGACGGACGCCGTGGTGGACGCCCTGAAAGCCTATGTGCTGAGCGAACAGCAATCCATGGAGCACTATCTGGAGGACCAGTATGAGGTCGCCAAAAACGCCAAGGTCGAGACGCTGCCCTCCGGCGAGGTCGTCCTCGTCTGCTGCGAGAACAGCGATACGGTCCTTGCCAACCTGAAAAAGGCGCTGGCATAAGCAGCCCAGCAAAAAAAGAACGCCTGCCTCGTGATGAGGCGGGCGTTCTTTTGGTTGTGTGGTTGTGCGCGAGGAAAAATTACTGGGCGCTGTCCTCGGCCAGCTCGATGCTGTTCACGATCTTCTTGGCGATGTACTCATGGCCGGAGATGGTGGGGTGCACGTCGAGGTCGGTCTTGGCCTTGGGGATGGCCACATAGGTCAGATCGTAGGTCTCGGCCAGCTGCTTTTCAAACTTGTTCAGCTTCTTGAAATAGTTGTGCCAGCAGGGGACGAAGGGCACCGGGTCGGTATAGCCCATCAGCAGGATCTGGCAGTCGGGGTTCAGCTTGCGGATCTCCTGCACCACAGAGATGAGGCCGGCAGTGGTCTGGGGATAGATGCGGTCGCAGATCTTGCCCATCTCGGAGGTCAGCAGGTTCCAGGTGGCGTTGCGCTCGTCCCGGGTCAGGTGCATCTCCTTGATGCCCTGAATGAGGGCGGCGGCAGGGCTGCCGGAGGCGCGCAGATCACCGGCCAGCACGCTGGCGGCCAGCGCCTCGCTCTTCCAGTTGGTGGCGTTGCCCAGGGCTACGATGCAGGGCACAAAGGCGTCATTGGAGCCGATCTGGACGGAGACGACATCGGCCTTGCGGATGTAATCCTGAAACTCTGGGTACTTGTACCAGCAGCCGGATTCCATGTTCATCTTGGGCATCTGGCCGTCCCGCACCATGTCCGCCAGGTCCGGGGCCGTCAGGGCAGGCAGACCCAGGTTGATGGCGTGGTCACGGTCCAGCCCCATCATGGTGGCGACCTTGCCCACGTAGCAATCCGGGGAGTAGCCCTTGAAGTTGGGGCTCATATCTACGCTGTACAGGGTAGTGCTGTCCTTGGCGTACTTCACATCCGCCAGGCCCACACCGGCCACGATGCTGTCGCCCAGGGCCACATAGGTGATCTGCTTTTTCTCGGTGGAAGCGGCCGGGGCGCTGTCCGCCGTCTCGGTCTTATCGGCGGCGGTCTTGTCGGCAGCGGCTTTGTCGGTGTCCTCCACGGTGGAGGCCGTCACGGTGTCGCCCAGGGTGACCACCACTTCATTGGTCTCGTCCAGCGCAGCGTCCGCCTCGCCGCCCTCGGCGGCAAAGGCCGGGACCGTCAGCATCGAGACAGCCAGCGCTGCCGAGAGCAGCAGGCTGATGAGCTTTTTGTTCATAACAGGATTCCCTCTTTCCTTTGGTTGCTTAGTAATCGCGGGAGGTGATCTCCTCCTCCAGCTTGCGGTAATCAAACTTGCCCACAGGAGTCATGGGCATTTCGGCAATGAACTTGTAGGCCACGGGCTGCACATACTCGGGCAGCTCCTCCATGCACATCTGGCGCAGCTCTTTCACGATCTGCTTCTTCTTCACGCCTGCTGCCGCCGGGTTGAGCACGATGTAAACGAAGGGCAGGCGGCCCTGCACATGGTCCTTGTCGGCACAGCCAACCACCGAGCACTGGTGCACGGCGGGGTGCTGGCTCACCACGTTTTCGATCATGGAGGGGAACACCTTGAAGCCGTCGTGCCGGATGATGAGCCGCTTGATGCGGCTGTCCAGATACACAAAGCCGTCCTCGTCCAGATAGCCGAGGTCGCCGGTGTGCACCCAGACGCGGCCATCCGCGTGGGTGCGCAGGATCATGGCCGTCTCGTCGGGCTTGTTGTAGTAGCCCTTCATCATGCCGGGGCCGCTGATGCACAGCTCGCCCCGCTGGCCGATGGGCAGTTCTTTCTCGGTGCCCGGCTCAAATACGGAGATCAGGGTGTTTACCATGGGGATGCCCACGCTGCCGGGCTTATTCACATTTCCGGCGGCCACGGTGGCGGCGGAGGAGACCTCCGTCATGCCGTAGCCCTTGGCCATGGGATACTCCACGTTGTGGGCCTTCAGGAACTCGTTGACGGTCTTCTCTGCGCCCAGCGAGATGGCGTCGCCGCCCGCTGCGTAGTTGCGGATGAAGGAGAGATCCTTCTTCTGCAGCTTGGGGTCGGCGGCGATCTGCTGGTAGTGGGAGGGCACGCCGAACATGTGTTCGGGCCGGTACTTCAGGAGCAGGCTGCCCAGCTTGGCCGGGTCGAGGTTGGGGATGATGACCACCTTCAGGCCCAGCACCAGCGGCAGATGCACGCCGCAGGCATAGCCGTAGGCAATGAAGGGGGGCATAATGTTCATCAAAGTCTGGCCCTTTTTGAACAGGGTGTCGTAAGCAGAGAACTGCTGCGCAATGGCGTTGAAGCAGCTGTCCGTCAGCATCACGCCCTTGGGCGAGCCGGTGGTGCCGCCGGTGTGGACGACGACGCAGGCATGGCCCGGGTCGTAGGGCTCGGCCGCCGTGCTCTGGCCCTCGCCGTTTGCGAGGAACTGCTTCCAGTGCAGCACGTTGGATTTGTACTTGTTTTTATCCGGGGAGGTCAGCTTATAGCCCAGCTTCAGGTGGATGGGCAGGGAGTCGGCCGGGGAGAGCACCAGCACCCGCTCCACGTGGGTGCGCTTGGCGGCCTGACGGCAGCGCTCGTACACCACGTTCAGGCAGATGAGCAGGTGGGAGTCCACTTCCTCAATGTATTCCCGGATGCCCTCCACGCTGTAGCGGGGGTCCACCAGGTTCAGCGTGGCACCGATGAGGTCGGCTGCATAGAAAGCATAGATGACCTCGGGGGTCATGACGCTCACCACCGTGATGATGTCGCCCTTTTTGACGCCGAGGCCCCGGAAGGCGGCGGCGGTCTTCTTCACGTTCACCATCAGGTCGGCGTAGGTGAAAACGCGGCCATAGTAATCTAGGGCGGCCTCGCCCAGACGGTTTTTATTCTGGTGGCAGACGTAGTCGAAGGCGGTCATCTCCGGCAGCTTCTGCTCCAGGTACTTCGTATCGTAATACTTCAGCCAGGGACGCGCTTGCGAAGCGTAAAGAACATTCTGTTCGGTATTCATTGGCGAAACCATTCCTTTTGTTTTTACTTTCCCCCGGCAGGGGGGCTCTTATGGATTCTCTCCATCCAGACTATTGTAGTGGAGCCATCCCCAAATGTCAATAAACAGAGGGTGCGATTTGCGGGAAAGTTGTGCACGAATGGTTTACGATTCCTTCATCCACTCCGCGGCCTCCCGGGCGCTGCACAGCACAAAATGGTTGGGCCGGAGCTCCCGCCACTGGGGGGCCTCGGTGCTGTAATCGTGCATGGCGGGGTCGTACACCAGCAGGTGTTTGTTCCGCTCCCGGCGGGGGCTGGGCATGGGGATAGCCGACAGCAGGCTGCGGGTGTAGGGGTGGATGGCGTGGGTCACCAGCTCCTCCGCCTCGGCCAGCTCCACGATGCTGCCCTTGTGGATGACGGCGATGCGGTCGGAGATGTACCGCATGACGGACAGGTCGTGGGCGATGAACAGATAGGTGATGCCCCGCTGCTGCTGGATGTGGCGCAGCAGGTTGAGCACCTGCGCGCGGATGGACATATCCAGCGCGGAGATGGGCTCATCGGCAATGATGAACTCCGGCTCCACGATGAGGGCGCGGGCAATGCCGATGCGCTGGCGCTGGCCACCCGAGAACTCGTGGGGGAAGCGGGAGGCAAACTCCGGCAGCAGGCCCACGTCCAGCAGGGCCTGCCGCACCTTTTCCTCCCGCTGGGCGGGGGTCAGGTCGGGCCGGACGTTCATCAGGCCCTCGCCCACGATGTAGCTGACTTTCGCCCGTTCGTTCAGGGAGGACTGAGGGTCCTGGAAGATCATCTGGATCTCCTTGATGATCTGTTTGTCCAGCGCGTGGGAAATTTTTCCGTTGATTTTCTGGCCTTTGTAGAGGATATCGCCGCCCGAGGTGGGCAGGATGCGCATGATGGCGCGGCCAATGGTGGTCTTGCCGGAGCCGGATTCGCCCACCAGACCAAAGGTCTCGCCCTTATAAATGGTAAAGTTGGCGTTGCTCACGGCCTTGTAGGCCTTGTGGCCGGTGCCGTAGGTCACCTCAAGGTCCTTTACCTCAAGGAGGATCTCTTTCTCATTCGTCTGTGCCATCTTACATCCCCTCCTCTTGCAGCATTTTCACCGCAGCAGGCGGCTCGATCTTCGGGGCCCGGGGGTCCAGCAGCCAGGTCTTGGCCTTGTGGGTCAGGCTCACGTCAAAATAGGGGGGACGCTTCACAAAGTCGATCTTCAGCGCCTGCGGGTTGCGGGGCGCAAAGGCGTCGCCGTGGATCTCCGTAAACAGGTTGGGCGGCGTGCCTTGAATGTTGAACAGGTCCGAGCCCTTGATGCCCATCTGGGGCATGCTGGACAGCAGCGCCCAGGTGTAGGGGTGGCGGGGGTCGTAGTAAATTTCATCGGCGGTGCCAATCTCCACGATGTCGCCTGCGTACATGACGGCTACCCGGTCGGCGATGTTGGCCACAACGCCCAGATCGTGGGTGATGAGGATGATGGTCAGGTTGTACTTCACCCGCATCTCCTTCAGCAGCTCCAAAATCTGTGCCTGAATGGTCACGTCCAGGGCGGTGGTGGGCTCATCGCAGATCAGGATCTGCGGGTTGCAGGCCACCGCAATGGCGATGACGACGCGCTGGCGCATACCGCCGGAGAACTCGTGGGGATACTGCCCAAAGCGGCGCTCCGGGTCCGTGATGCCCACATCCCGCAGGTATTCCAGCGTCTTTTCCCGGGCCTGTTTGCCCTTCAGACCCTGATGCAGCTCCACAGCTTCCAGGATCTGGTCGCCGATGGTCTTCAGAGGGTTCAGGCTGGTCATGGGGTCCTGCATGATCATGGCGATCTCGTGGCCCCGTACCTTCAGCCAGTCTTTCTCCTTTTTCAGCTCGGAGAGCCGGATGGGCTGGCCGTCGTCGGCCCCGTAGTAATCGATGGTGCCGCCGGTGATGGAGCCGTTGGCGTCCAGAAGGCCCATGAAGGACTTGGTGAACACAGATTTGCCGGAGCCGGATTCGCCTACGATGGCCAGCACTTCGCCGTGGTAGACGTCCAGATCGATGCCCCGGATGGCGTGGAGGATCTTTCCACGGAGATTGAACTTGATGTTGAGATCTTTGACCGAGAGGATCAGCTGATTCTTTTTCATCCTCTGTCCCTCCTTACTGCAGATGGTTCTTCGGGTCGGCGGCGTCGGAGAAGGCGTTGCCGATCAGATAGAACGCAATGGTCACAAAGCTGAGGATGATGGTGGGGTACAGCAGCTGGTAGCGCAGACCCGCCTGCATCATCACCTTGCGGCCGTCGTTGATGAGGTTGCCCAGAGAGGGCGTCTCGACGGAAAGGCCCAGACCGATGTAGGTGATGAACACCTCGCTGCCAATGGCGGCGGGGATGGTCAAAGCCATCCGCAGCATGATGACGCTGACAAGGTAGGGCAGCAGGTTGCGCAGCACGATGCGCACCGTGGGGGTGCCGATGCAGCGGGAGGCCACATTGTAGTCCCGGTCGCGGATGATGAGGATCTGGTTGCGGATGAAGCGTGCCATCTCGATCCAGCCCGTGATGGACATACCCAGGATCAGCGTTTTGACGCTGGGGGAAGCCACGTAGGAGATGAGGATGAGGATGATGGTGGAGGGCACGTTATCGCAGATGTTGTACAACTCGGTGAACAAAAAGTCCAGCTGGCGGACATAGCCCCACAGCACGCCTGCCGTAATGCCCACCACGGCCTCGATGAGGGCCACGAAGAAGGCGATGGTCAGGCTGGTGCGGGCACCCGCCCAGATGCGGGCCCACAGGTCCTGCCCGATGGCGTTGGAGCCCCAGATGAAGCCCATCTCGCCGGGGGCGATGTTGCGGTACTGCACGCCGGTGGCAGGGTCCACCTCGCACAGGTTGGGGTCCACCTGCCCGGGCAGGTGGGGCTGCAGGAAGGCAAAGGCCACCACGGCCACCAGCGCCACCAGCAGGATGACCGCGATGCGGTTTTTGAAGAAAGCGCGGAAGGTACTGCCCCAATAGCTGTAGTTGGAGTAGGCCGTGGCTTCGGCCCGCTCCTCGCTGAAGCCGGCGGGGGTGAACAGCTGGTCCTCCGGCAGCTTGGCCCAGGCTGCGGGCCCATCCTGCTGCAGTTTGTTCAGCTGGCTTTCCAGCTGCTTTGCTTTTTCGTTTTTCATGTGGAACAGCATTAACGGCCACCTTCTTTCTTGCCAAGGCTGATACGGGGATCGATGAGCACCATGAGCAGGTCGCCCAGGATCAGGCCGACGATGCCCACGCAGGCGTACAGCAGCACGATGCCCTGCACCATGGTGTTGTCGTGGCGCTGCACGCAGGTCACCAGCAGGCCGCCCATGCCGGGGATGCTGTACAGGCTCTCGATGTAGATGGAGCCCACCACGGTGTTGAGGAAGGCCGAGGGAATGTACTGCACCAGCGGCACCATGGCATTGCGGAAGATGTGCTTGAGGGCGATCTTGTTCTCGCTCACGCCCTTGGCCCGGGCCAGCTTGACGTAATCCTTGTTGCTCTCGTCCACCATATAACGGCGCAGCCACATGGCGTAGAAGGCAACGTTGCCCAGGCTCATGGAGCAGACGGGCAGCACCCAGTACTTCCAGTTGGAGGCGTCAAACAGCAGGCCCACGCCCAGAGCCGTGGTGCCGTACATCTGGATGTACAGGTAATACACGGCGCTGGGCACAGCCTGGATGAGGACGATGATGGCGGTGCCGATCTTATCCGGCCACCTGTTTTTGAAGCGGCCCATGCACATGCCCATCGGGATGCCGATGATAAGGCTCAGCAGCATGGCATACACGCCCATCTGCACCGAGATGGGCAGCTTTTTGGCCAGAATGCCGGTGACAGAAGCGTTTACCTTATAGATGTGGCTCACGCCGAGGTCGCCGTGGAGCGCGTTGCTCCAGAACCGGGCAATCTGCACCGGCAGCGGGTCCAGAAGACCCATGGACTGCAGACCGGCCTGGATCTGCACTTCGGTCATTTTTTCATAGTTCGCAAAATAGCCTTCCACCGGCATCAGCCGCAGAAGACAGAACACGAGCGTCACGATGATGAACAGCGTCAAAATGGAGCGCCCGATTCGTTTCGCCAGATATTTGAGCATATCTGTGCGCACCCCTCTCTTTTGTTTTTGAATCGCGGATAGGTATAGAATACAACAAAAAACCACTTTTGGAAAGTGATTTGCCCATTTTTCTTGAAAAAATAATTGAGGACCCGCACAAAAAACACCCTGCACAGCCAAACTGCGCAGAGTGTCTGAAAATATTACAACTTGGCGAAGTCAGAATGAAATTTGCTTCATGGAAAGGCCGGCTCAACGAGCGTCGCGGTTGGCGTTGTACTCGTCCATGGAAACGTAGTGGTCCAGCACATGGATGCCCTTCAGGCGCTTATTGGAGAAGCCGGTGGAGGCGTACTGGCCCTCCCAGTAGTTCAGGCGGGTAGCCAGATATTTGGGCACGCTCATGCCCATGGGGATGACGAGGGCGTTGTTGATGAGGGAGGCCTCGGCGTTGGCAAAGGCGTCGTAGCGGGCGTCGATGTCCTCGGTGAGGGCGGTGGCGTCCTCAATGGCCTTCATGTAGTTCAGCACGGCATCGGCGGTCTCGCCGGTGATGTAGCCGTCCTCCACGCCGGTGCGCAGGAAAGCGTAGCGGCTACCGCGGTCGCCCTCGGCCTGATAGAACGGGTCGGACTCGGTCTGCGGGTCGGAGTAGTCAGCGCCCCAGTTGCACAGCAGGAAGCAGAACTTGCCGTTGCGGCGCACGGTGGACAGGAAGCCGTCGGAGGGGCCTGCGGTGATGATGATATTGATGAAGTCGGCCCCGTCGTTCAGCACGCCCTCCAGCTGCTGCTTGAGCACCTGGCACTGCTTATCCCAGTCCACGGAGGAGGGGTTGTAGGGCACCTGCACCTTGATGGGGAAGGTGACGCCGGCTGCGGTCAGCTCCTCAATGGCCTTGTCACGGTACTCCTTGGCCTTAGCTTCGTCAAAGAACTCGGTGATGTTGGCCAGATCGCCGCACTGCAGGTAATCCACACCTTCGCTGTTTGCGCAGAAGCTGGGGGGCGTAACGGTGTTCAGCTTGTAGTTCTCGTAGCCCTCGGGTGCTTTGACGGCCAGCGTGGCGGAGTTGTTGATGCCGTACAGGAAAGCCTTGCGGAAGTTGGAGTTGTTGATGGCCTTGGCCCAGTTCTCCGGCTCATACTCTGCATCCAGACCGTCCACGGTGGCGTTGGAGAACTCGTGGGGCAGCGGGCAGAAGTTGAACATATAGAAATAGGTGTAGTTGGTGTTGGGGCGGTCCATGGACACCATGTCCTTGGTGGTGTCGTCGGCCAGCCAGCTGTCCAGGATGTCGGAGCCGATGGTGGCCTCGTCGATCTCGCCGCGCTTGATCATCTCGGGGCCGTTGACGCTGGCCTCGGC
>RKCM01000230.1 GCA_014858325.1 Oscillospiraceae bacterium
CCCTCACGGAGGGGGCCTTTTACGCTGGTGCTGCCGGGGAGCAAAGCCTCCCTCTTTGAGGGGGGTGGCACGCCGTAAGGCGTGTCAGGGGGAGTCAGCTCAGCTTCTTCGCCGCGTCCAGCGTGCGCAGAGCCTTGAGCTTGCTCATCTTTTTCGAGCCGTTAAAGCTGCCCTCTGCATCGTTCTGCATCAGGCCGCTTTCGACCACCCACTTTTCCGCCTGGGCCGCTTCGCTCAAGGGTTCACCGTTCAGCTCGACCGCAGGTTTCCCCGCCAGTTCCCAAGCCTTGAGGGCAACGTCCTCGCGGGTCTTAGGCACAGCCACGTCCTTGCCAAGCACCTGCTCGGCGTAGATTTCGGTGCCAATGTGGTAAGCAAGGATAGCGGTGCCCGTGCCAAGGACAACGCCCGTCACTACGGTAGCGGCATCCCAACTGTCATCTTCGGCAGCGGCAGTCTTGGGTACGGCTTCCACAGTCACGCCCTCTTCGGGCATTACAAAAGTAAAGGTCTTGCCGGGGTTGACGATCTCCTCGCCGTTCTCGTCCAGCAGCGTTGCCTTGGACTGGATATCCCAGTGGTCAAAGCTCAGGCCGCCATCCTTCCAAAGCGGGTCGTTTTCGTCCAACGTAACGGTAACAACAGCGCCCTCGTAAACACTGCCCTTGTCGGCGGCAGCGTTGTCATCAAAGGTAAACGTGCCGCCTTTCACGGTCAGCTCATGGTCAGGGATGGGTTCCCACTTGGCGTACAGGGTGGTGTCGCCAGTGATGGTGTCGTTCTCAATGTCAAACGCTTTGGTCAGCTCTTTGTCGGTATACCAGCCAGCAAAGGTATAGCCTGCGGCGGTGGGGTCTGCAATTTTCGCAAGCTTGTCACCACTCCAAACGGGCTGGTCTGCGAGTGCAGTACCGTGGCCGTTCATTTCAAAAGTAACTTCGCATTGAAGCTTCATAGTAGAGGTCAGGACATTGTTATTCTCGCCAAGATTGATTTTATCCCACTGTTCTTTCGTACCCTCGTACTTAACAGTCTTCAGCATCGGGCATCCACCGGTCGGATTGCTCGGATTATCAAACATGTGCTCCATAATTGTGGTAACACTGGCCGGAATTGTAACACTCTCTAACACATTGCAATCAGCAAACGCACAATTCTTGATTGTAGTCAGTCCTTCGGGCAATACAATTTCTTTCAGCCCCTTTGCATGAGAAAATGCAGAAGTACCGATAATTTTCAACTGACTATTTTCTGCAAAAGTAACCTTTTGAATATTGCCAGCCCATTCAAATGCACGAGTCCCAATTTCCACAACACTTGCAGGAATTTCAATGCTTGTAAGCCCCCAGTTACTTGCAAAGGCACCTTCTGCAATATAAGTAACCGTATTGGGAATTACAATACTATTTAATCCTTGTTTTTGTGAAAAGGCACCTTTTCCAATACTGGTAACAGTGTAAGTCACACCATTATAATCAACTTTTTCAGGAAGGACTAAGTCCTTTTTATTTGTTTTATCACTATATCCTGTTGCATCTGTAACTGCAACAGCTGTGCTGTCATTTTCGTCCACAGTATACTGAATATCATCAACCGTAAAGCTCAACGTATCCGCCGCAAATGCAGACACTGGCAGCATTGCAATGACCATACAAACTGCAAGCAGCAAACTTATCAAACGTTTTGGTTTCATAAAATTTTCCTCCTTTGTTTGATACTCCCAAAAAATAAAATCCCGCATCCTGTCAAAAATAAAAGAGCGCCGCACCAACCTGCTAAGGCTGGTACAACGCTCTGCGTTTTGTACTTTGTGGAACCGCTTGCTGTGGTATGCGCCCCCTGCGGGCCCTGTAGCTTTGCGTCGCAGCCTTCCGGCTGGTTTGCCGATTCTTCTGTTTTGGTGGGATGCTCCCACACCACATTGTACCCCCCCCCCTATACAAAATCAAGTGTTTTTCTTAAAGTTTGTGAATCTTCACAAATTTCTAAGCATTCTTCGGGGTAAATGTGACTGAACAGGAACCCGTTAGAAAGCGGCCCGCCAACCTTGACAAGCCACGTAAAAGAAACTATAATAGAAACACAAAAGGTGCTGCCCGCAAACGGCTAGCTCCTCAACGTACTCGCATCAAAACAAAAAAGGATTGACCGATATACTTTGGTAGAGTAGTTGGCGGTCAGTCCTTTTTGCTTTTATGATCCTTGTCGTCATGGCTGATTTTCCATGTGATGTCAAAGACACCATACGCTACGCCGCAGACGAATGTCAGCAGCAGTAGAACCTCGGACAGAGTCATGCGTCATCCCTCCCTTCGCCGAAGCATTGGGAGTATGCCGCCCAAGAAAGCCGCCCTCCCGATGCCTGTTTACTCAAGTAAGTAAAACCATGCGGTTCGGTAAGGAGCGTTTTGCCGCCTACGTTTGTGGCAACACCCTTGGCAGTCAAAAGACTGCGCCTATAGCATACCATAAAATTTTACAAATTACAACAAAAAACGGGTCGTCTTCCCTTGCGTGGGAAGCGATCCGTTTTTCGTTTTCTTTACGCCTCAAACAGGCTCACCTGGCTGCTCTCGGGCAGGTGGGCCAGCACACCGGCGGTGCGCAGGCTTTCCAGCACGGCGCTGGTGACGCCGGTGGCCTGCTGGAGTTCCTCCACCGAGAGATACTCCTGCCCGGCGATGGTGGCTCGCTCCAGCGAGTCGGCCGCAGCGCCGCCCAGGCCCTTCAGGGCGGAGAAAGGCAGGCGGACCTTGTCGTCCTCCACCACATACTTGGAGCCCCGGCTCTTGCCCAGCTCGATGGGCAAAAACTCATAGCCCCGCACCAGCATCTCGTTGACAAGCTGCAGGCTGACCAGCAGATCCTCGTCCTTGGCGTTTTTCTCTTCCTTCAGGCGGCGCTTCACGGCGTCCATATGGGCGCGGGCCACGGCCGGGCCGCCCACAGCGGCTTCGTAGTCGATGTCGTCGCCGCGCACGGTGAAATAGACCGCATAGAACGCCTGCGGATGATAGATCTTGAACCACATCAGCCGGATGGCGCTCATCAGGTAGGCCACGGCGTGAGCCTTGGGGAACATATACTTGATCTTCCGGCAGGACTCGATATACCAATCGGGAACATCGTGCTCCCGCATGGCTTCCTCCCAGCCGTCCTTAAAGCCGCCCTTGGCCACCTTGCCCTTACGGACGGCCTCCATGATATCGAAGGCCATCTTAGGCTCCAGCCCCTTGCGCAGCAGATAAAGCATGATGCTGTCGCGGCAGCCGATGACCTCCGCGATGGTGCAGGTGCCGCTGCGGATAAGCTCGTCCGCGTTGCCGGTCCAGACGTCGGTGCCGTGGGACAGGCCGGAGATCTGGATCAGCTCCGAAAAGTTCTTGGGTCGGGCCTCCACCAGCATCCCACGGACGAAGTTGGTGCCCATTTCCGGGATGCCAAAGGTGCCGGTCTGGCTGTCGATCTGCTCCGGCGTGCAGCCCAGCGCCTCCGGGCTGGTCAGCAGGCTGTACACCTTGGGGTCGTTCATGGGGATGGAGTCCACCGGGATGCCCGTGTACTCCTCAAAATATTTGTAGAAGGTGGGCATATCGTGGCCCAGCTCGTCCAGCTTGAGCAGGGTGTCGTGGAGGTATTTGAACTCGAAGTGGGTGGTCAGCAGGCCGCCCGCCACGTCGTCCGCCGGGTGCTGGATGGGGCAGAAATCGTAGATCTCGTAGGTGTCGGGCACGACGACCATGCCGCCGGGGTGCTGGCCGGTGGTGCGCTTGACGCCGGTGCAGCCCAGCGTCAGGCGGTTTTCCTCGGCGTGGTTGACGGTCCTGCTCCGCTCGTCGAGGTATTTTTTGACGTAGCCATACGCCGTTTTGTCCTGAATGCCCGAGACGGTGCCCGCCTTGAACACGTTGGCCTTGCCAAAGAGCTCCTCGGTGTAGCGGTGGACGTTGGATTGGTACTCGCCCGAGAAATTCAGGTCGATATCCGGCTCCTTATCGCCGTAAAAGCCCAGAAAGGTCTCGAAGGGGATGTCGTGGCCGTCCACCAGCATCCGGGTGCCGCAGTGGGGGCAGTTCTTGTCCGGCAGGTCGAAGCCGTCGTCCACGCTGCCGTCGGTGATGAACTCGCTGTGCTTGCACTTGGGGCAGCGGTAGTGGGGCGGCAGACTGTTGACCTCCGAGATGCCCGAGAAGTGGGCCACAGCGGAAGAGCCGACGGAGCCTCGGCTGCCCACCTGATAGCCGCCCGCATTGGAGTAGGCCACCAGCTTGACGGCGATGACGTACAGCACCGCATAGCCGTGGCCGCAGATGGAATCCAGCTCCTTCTGCAGCCGCTTTTCCACGATCTCCGGCAGCGGGTCGCCGTAATCCTCCTTGGCGCGTTTCCACGTTGCGTCGCGCAATTGCTGCTCTGCGCCCTCAATGCTGGGGGGATACGTGCCCCGGGGGATGGCCCGCACCGAGTTGTCGATGCTGGCGGCCACCTTGCGCGGGTTGGTCACGACGATCTCGTAGGCCTTCTCTTTGGGCAGGTAGCTGAACTGTTTCAGCATATCTTCCGTGGTGCGGTAGAACAGCGGCGGCTGGTTGTCCGCATCCTTGAAGCCGCTGCCCGCCTGCAGGACCGCGCGGTAGATCGCGTCCTCCGGCTCGGTGAAGTGGACGTCGCCCGTGGCGATGACCGGCTTGTGGAGGTCCTCGCCCAGGCGGATGACGGTGCGGTTGAAGTCCTTGATGACCTCCTCGCTCTCCACCTTGCCGTCCCGCACCATATAGGCGTTGTTGCCCAGAGGCTGGATTTCCAGAATGTCGTAGTAGGAGGCGATCTTCTTCAATTCCTCGTAGGAGCGTCCCTCCACGATGGCGCGGTAGAGCTCGCCCGCCTCGCAGGCCGAGGTGAGGATGAGGCCGTCGCGGTACTTGTTCAGCAGGCTGCGGGGCACCCGGGGCTTTTTGAAGAAGTAGTTGACGTGGGCCTCACTGACGATCTTATAGAGGTTTTTCAGGCCCATCTGGTTGCGCACCAGAATGATGAGGTGGTAGTATTTTTTCTTCAGCACCTCCCGGTTGCCGCCCAGGCTGGTGTTGATCTCGCTGGCTACCGCCACCTCTTTTTCCTTCAAATCGCTCAGCATGACGCAGAAAATGCGTCCCAGCGCCCCGGCGTCCTCGCAGGCGCGGTGGGCCTCGTAGGCGGGCAGCTCCAGGTGCTTGTTGATGGTGCCCTGCTTGTAGTTGTGCAGGCCCGGGTACATGGTCTGCGCCATGGTCAGGGTGTCGATATAGGTCGGCTCAAACACGATGCCGCTGCGCTTGGCGGCAGCTTTCAGAAAGCGGATGTCGAAGGAGTGGGCGTTGTGGGCCACCAGGATGCGCCCGCCCGCAAAATCCAGAAACGCCTGCAGCGCTTCGGCCTCGCCGGGGGCGTCGGCCACCATCTCGTTGGTGATGCCCGTCAGCTCGGTGATCTTGGGGGTGATGGGCTTGCCGGGCTTGACAAAGGTATCGAACTCCGACACCACCTCGCCGTTTTTCACGATGACCGCGCCGATCTCCGTCAGGTACTCCACGCCGGGGTCCAGGCCGGTGGTCTCAGTGTCGAAGATGCAGAACTCGCCGTCCAGCGGCTCGTCCTTAACGCCGTAGACACAGGGCACCATATCGTCCACAAAGTAGGCCTCACACCCGTAGATGAGCTTGAAGCTGGGGTCCTTTTTGTGGATGTCGTCGGCAGCCAGCATGGCCTCGGGGTAGCCCTGACAGACGCCGTGGTCGGTGATGGCGATGGCCGGGTGCCCCATGCGGTGGGCCAGCCGGACGATGCCGCCCGGGTCGCAGAAGCCGTCCATGCTGGACAGCTTGGTGTGCAGGTGCAGCTCCACCCGCTTGGTGGGGGCGTTGTCTTCCCGCTTTTTCCGCTCCACAAACAGCACATCGTAGGGATACACGATGTAATCGTGCTCGTATTTGTCGTAGCTGCAATCGCCCCGGACGAGAACGGTGGTGCCCTTGGGGATAGACTCCCACTTGGAGCAATCCTCCCCTTCCTGCGCGCGGATCTTCAGGTTGATGGAGCCGGTGTAATCCGTGATGGCGACGGTGTAGATCTTGCGGTAGTTGCCCTTTACCTCGGTAAAGAAAACATCGCCCCAGATCATGCACTTGCCGCCCTCGCCGCCCAAGTCTTTCAGCGGGGTCAGATTCTTGGGAGTGAACATCTTGCCGTGGAAGATGGTGACAGGCTTGTCGGTCAGATCAAGCCCCTCCACCTTGATGCTGGGAGCGGTATTCTTCCGCTCAAACTTGACGACGGGCGGTGCGATCTTCCGCTCCAGCTTTTCCTCCATCTGGCGCTGCTCGGCTTCGCCCACGGCGCTTTGGAGCGTCACCTTGGGCTTGACCCCCGTGTGTGCCGCCACCCGCTGGGCCAGCAGCTCCTCAAAGCCCATCTCCTGCAAAAACTTCGTGCCGTGGCAGACGCCGACGGTGATGTTCTGCCCGTTGATGGCCAGGCTACTGCGGTCCAAAAAGCCGTTGATGGGCACACCGTCCCGCTTCATTTCCTCCAGCAGGTCCCGCAGGGCGGCTTCGTCCATGGAGGGATAACCGAACAGGTTCTCGATCTTGAGCTCAAAGCCTTCATAATCGGGCTGCAGCGAAGCCAGAAGCCGGGCGCAGAGGCCCTTATCCAGCGGCGCAGCGCTGCGCAGGGTAAAGATGACCTGCTGGGACTGCCGCAGCATCCGGGCGTGCTCGACGATGACCTGCCCAAAGCAGGCCGCAAACGCCGGGTCCGCCATAAACTGCGGCCAAAGCTGGGAAACGAGTGGTGTCACAGTGGTACTCCTTTTGGTTGGTGTTTACAGCACAAACTGCCGCGCCCGTTTTCGGGCGTGGCAGCAGAGAAAAAACGTGTGTTGAGCGAGCGGGAGTTTCTCCGAGGACCGTCCGCTGGGGTGGGACCCTGCTGCCGCAGGCAGTAGGGCGGGCGATGGAATGGCCCGACTCGTGTCCGAGGAGAAAGCTCCCCGAGCGACATCACCTCAGATTTTCCGTCTTGAAGACATGGTAGCCCTCGTAATGGTAGCTGGCGTCGATGCCCTTCATGTAGACCTCGCGGTCGTCGATCTGATCGGTCAGCGCGGCACGCAGCAGGGCCTTGATCTCCACGTCCTTGATGGGGCTGCGCTCCATAGCAAGCAGATAGTCGCCCTTGTCCACCCGGCTCCAGTCGATGACCCGATGCAGCTCTTTTTTGAGGATGCAGTCCAACCAGATGCGGGTGCTGCGGCCATTGCCCTCCCGGAAGGGGTGGGCAACGTTCATCTCAACGTATTTTTCGATGATCTCCTCAAAGGTGGATTGCGGCATAGCGTCAATGCTGTCCAGCGCCGCCCGCAGATACATCACAGGCGCAAAACGAAAGCTGCCCTTGGCGATGTTCACGGTGCGCAGCTGCCCGGCAAAGGGATAGACCTCCCCGAACAGATAAGCGTGGATCTTCGCCAGCCCCTCAAACCTGCCCACCGGGAAGGTATCCAGCAGGCCGGTGTCGTACAGTTCCAGCGCTTTTGTTTTGCTGATCTTTTCCTCCGCCCGGGCCAGCGCGGCTTCATCGGTCAGCCCCAGTTTGTTTTCGAGAGCCATGGCTTCTCCTTAAATCTTGTAGATCTCATCCATGAACTGGTCGAGGATATTATCCCCCGTCAGCTTTTTGACGGGCTGGCCGTGGATGAACAGCACGGCCTCGCCCTTGCCGCCGGCAATGCCGATGTCGGCTTCGCGGGCCTCGCCGGGGCCGTTGACCACGCAGCCCATGACGGCCACCTTGATGGACTTTTTGTAGCCCTGCAGCCGCTTTTCCACCTCGTTGGCGATCTCGGTGCAGGGGTACTGGGTGCGGCCGCAGGTGGGGCAGGTGATGACTTCGGGGCCTGCCACCGGGAAGCCCACGGCCCGCAGGATGTTGTAACCGGCCTCCACTTCCTTCTCGGGCTCGGCGGCCAGCGAGACGCGGATGGTATCGCCGATGCCTTCCAGCAGCATCCCGCCGATGCCCATGCCGCTCTTCAGCAAGCCCATCTGGTAGGTGCCCGCCTCGGTAACGCCGACGTGGAGGGGGTAATCCGTCACGGCGCTGAGCTGGCGGTAGGCCTCCATCATGCGGGGCACATTGGAGTTTTTGATGGAGATGACGATGTTGTGGAAATCAAACTTTTCCAGCAGCCGCACATGGTACAGGGCGCTTTCCACCATGGCTTCGGGCACGGGGGCGCCGTACTTGGCGAGGATGTGCTTTTCCAGGCTGCCGCCGTTGACGCCGATGCGGATGGGGATGTTCTTCTGCTGGCAGGCATCCACCACGGCCTTCACCCGGTCGTCGTCGCCGATGTTGCCGGGGTTGATGCGGATCTTATCCACGCCCACGTCGGCGCAG
The DNA here is from genome assembly GCA_014858325.1 of Oscillospiraceae bacterium. GTDB lineage: Bacteria > Bacillota > Clostridia > Oscillospirales > Ruminococcaceae > Faecalibacterium. The sequence goes on from RKCM01000230.1 coordinate 8,440, forward strand.
GCCAGCGCGGCCTTGTAATCGAAATGGATGTCCGCCACGATGGGGATGTTCACGGCGTCCTTCACGGCCTCGATGCACTTGGCATCGGCGGCGCTGGGGCAGGTCACCCGCAGGATCTGGCAGCCAGCCGCTTCGCACCGCTTTGCCTGGGCAACGTTGCCCGCAATGTCCTCCACCGGGACATTCAGCATGGTCTGGACGGCGATGGGGTTGTTGCCGCCGATGGTCACATTGCCGATCTTCACTTCTCGTTTCAGCTGCCGCATGGTTTTACCGTTCCTTTCGTTAAGCCGCCCCGGCAATGAGCCGGAGGATATCGTTGTAGGTTGCAAAAAGCATCAGACCGAACAGCAGCGCAAAGGCCGCCACGGTCAGGCCGCTCTGGATCTTCTCGGGCACGACATAGCCCGTGACGCCCTCAATGAGGAGGAAGACGAGTTTTCCGCCGTCCAGCGCCGGGAAGGGCAGCAGATTGAAGATGCCCAGATTGATGGTGATGAGGACGAGCAGCTCCATCAGGTCCTCCAGCCCATAGCTGGCCGCCTGCCCGATGGCGGTGACGATGCCCACCGGGCCGGAGAGATCGTTGATGCTCTCCCGGCCCCGCACGAGGTCGGCCAGCGAGGTGTAGACGATGCGCCCGTAGTAGAGCACGCTGCTGCCCGCTTCTTTTAACACGTTGAGGGGCGTTTTTTGGATGCCGTAGACGGTGAAGCCCAGCTTCATGTGGGTCTCGCCCTTTGCGTCTGCCCAGGTGTCGAACTGGACGTCCGGCAGCTCCACGGTCTTCCCCGCCCGCAGGACGGTAAAGGCTGCGCGGTACTGCTCGGTGCGCACCAGCTCATAGAGCATATCGTTGGCGACGAAGCACCGCCGCCCGTTGACGGCCAGCACCTTATCCCCTGCCTGCAGGCCGGTCTGGCCGCAGAGGGCACCGTCCTCCACGGCGTAGATGACCCGGCTGGTGATGGGCTCGCTGCGCAGGCCGATGAGGAGCACCAGCACCACAAAGCCCAGCACAAAGTTCATGAAAGCACCCGCCGCCATGACCAGCATCCGCTGCCACACCGGGGCTTCGTTGAGGGGGACGCCGGTGGGAGACAAAACCTCTCCGTCCCCTTCGGGGACACCTCCCCTAGTAGGGGAGGCAAGTTCGTCGGGGATAGGCTTGGCTCCCCTATTAGGGGAGCTGCCGCCATCGGCGGCTGAGAGGTTCTGGCTTTCCGGGCTCTCCTCCCCTTCCAGCGCCACATAACCGCCCACCGGCAGCAGGCGCAGGCTGTACTGGGTGCCCTTGTGGGTCTTTTTCCAGAGAGCCGGGCCCATGCCGATGGAAAACTCGTTGACCTGGATGCCGCAGAGCTTTGCCACGGAAAAATGCCCGAACTCATGGATGGCGATGACGGCCCCGAACACCAGCAGGGCCGCCAGAAATGTGATGAAAAAGTACATTGCGCTCCTTACAGGTGGGCGCGCACAAAGGCGCGGGCCATCTTGTCGCACTCGTAGACGTCGGCAAGGGTGTAGTCGCCGCCAAAGCGGTCGCTGTCCACCACAGCCTCCACCAGACGGCCGATGTCCAAGAAGCCGATCTTATCTTCGAGGAAGAGCTTCACGGCCTCCTCGTTGGCGCCGTTGGCGGCGCAGGGACCAAGGCCGCCCTTGGCGATGGCCTTTTTGCAGGCGGCCAGGCAGCGGAAGGTCTCCTCGTCGGCCACATCAAAGGTCAGCAGCTTCAGGGTGGTAAAATCCAGCTCCGGCACCACGCCGGGCACACGGGCCGGGTAGGTCAGCGCGTACTGGATGGGGATGCGCATATCCGGCACGCCCAGCTGGGCGATGATGGAGTTGTCGCTGTACTGCACCGCCGAGTGGACGATGCTCTGGCGCTGGACCACGATCTGGATCTTCTCCGGGGGCAGGCCAAAGAGCCACACGGCCTCGATGAGCTCCAGACCCTTGTTCATGAGGGTGGCGGAGTCGATGGTGATCTTCGCGCCCATGTTCCAGTTGGGGTGCTTGAGGGCGTCGGCCTTGGTCTTGCCCCGCAGCTCCTCGGTCTTCATGCCGAAGAAGGGCCCGCCCGAAGCCGTGAGCAGGATCTTGGTCAGGCTCTTGGCGCTCTCCTTATCCTGCAGGCACTGGAAGATGGCGGAGTGCTCGCTGTCCACAGGCAGCAGCTTCACGCCGTGCTTTGCCACCGCCTGGGTGACAAGGTGGCCGCCGGTGACGAGGCTCTCCTTATTGGCCAGAGCCAGGTCGTGGCCGCTCTCGATGGCGGTCAGGCTGGCACCCAGGCCCGCGATGCCCACCACACTGTTCAGCACCACGTCGGGGCCGTCCATGGCAGCCAGCTCCTTCAGGCCCTCGGGGCCCACCAGCAGCTTGGGGGCGTTGGCCCGGCCTGCCAGCGCGGCATCCAGCCTGGCGGCGGCGTCGGGGTTGGTCATGCAGACGTATTTCGGGTGGAACTCTTCCACCTGCTCCAGAATTTTATCCACGTGGCTGTGGGCGGAAAGGCCGAAGACCTCGTACCCCTGTGCGCGGATGACGTCCAGGCTCTGGGTGCCGATGGAGCCGGTAGAACCCAGTAGCGTAATTTTTTTCGACATATTGCTACCTCCTGCGGTTACTGATAAAAGACCGCTGTGATCACCATGGTCACGAACGGCGCAATGAACATCACGCTGTCGAAGCGGTCCAGAATGCCGCCGTGGCCCGGGAAGATGGTGCCGTAATCCTTAATGCCGCACTGGCGCTTGACCACGCTGGCAAACAGATCGCCGTAGATGCCCAGCACCGCCGCCACGCAGGCCAGCAGCGCAATGATGACGTACATGGACACGCCGATGTTGGAGCGGGTGAAAGCCTCCATGCGGTCGGCGGCAACGGAGTAAACGAGGGTGACGATGACGCCGAACACCATGGTGCCCAGCACGCCGCCAATGGCTCCCTCCACCGTCTTTTTGGGGCTGACCACGGGGCAGAGCTTGTGCTTGCCGAAGGCGCGGCCCGCAAAATAGGCGCAGGTGTCGCCGCCCCAGGCAAAGCAGAGGATGAGCAGGATGAAGAAAATGGCGTCGTAGCCGTATTTCTCCACCGGCAGCAGCTCCTTGAGGCGGATGAACGAGTAGAAGCAGAAGATCACGATGCCCGCGAACATGACAAGACCGCTGGCTTTCTGGTAGCTGATGACGCCGTTGCGCACCACCAGATAGATGGCATAGAACAGCACCACCAGAAAGGACGCAGGCATGACAAGACGGCGGCAGACCTGATAGCTGGACAGCATGATGAGCAGGGTGTAGGGCACCAGCACCCCCAGAAGGGGCCAATCCCGCTTTTCAAAGCCCAGAGCCATATAGATCTCGTGCAGGGCCAGCAGGGTGATGGCGGCGATGACGAGATTGAAGATCAGGGTGTCGAAGGTGAACAATACGCCGATGAGGACGATGATGCCCACCACAGCTGTGATGATTCTTGTTTTCATAGAGTCTCTTTTTCTCCTTGTGCGGATTCAGATGCCGCCGAACCGGCGGGAACGCTTGTTGAATTCCGCAATGGCGGCATCGAGGTCGTCGCGGGTGAAATCGGGCCACAGAACGTCCATCTCCACCAGCTCGGAGTAGGCAGCCTGCCAGAGCATGAAGTTGGAGAGCCGCTTTTCGCCCGAGGGACGCAGGATGAAATCCGGGTCCTTCTGGCCGGTGGTGTACATGGCGTCGGACATCCTTTCCTCGGTGATGTCCTCGGGCTGCAATTCCCCTGCCTTGACCTTTTCGGCCAGCGTCTGCGCCGCACGGACGATCTCG